>NZ_JBNGHF010000007.1:0-127121 GCF_050611805.1 Methylotuvimicrobium sp. | reverse complement strand
CCAATTGATCGCGCGGCGTATCGAACACGTAATGCAGCGCCACGGTCAGCTCGACTGTTCCCAGACCGGCCGAGAAGTGTCCGCCGGAAATACTGACCGTGTGAGTCAGAAACTCGCGCAGTTCTTGGGCAAGCGGGACTAGATTGGCTTTGGACAGTTTTCGTAAATCCGCGGGCGTATCGATCAGACTCAATAACGGGTAATCGTTAGCAAGGTTCATAGTATTTTCCTGAGAGAGTGCTTCATTAACCATTGAATGAATCGGGTAAAAGCAATTAATAAAGCGGTTCTTGATAAAACAATAAAATCATACCTAGCTGAAGCATCGCAAAAGCGGATATTAACCCGGCTATTTGTCGTTGTTTCGGGTCATTGAGTCGTATTTCAAGCCAGCGTGCACTGGCGATTATGATCGCAAATACACCCATTAACGTATGTCCTGCCTGAATTAAGAAAGCTGTTTTAGGTTGAAAACCGACATGCGAGTGTGTCAGCAACATCAGGCCACCGAAGGCTCCGAGCAGCGGAAACATATAGATAAGTTTCTTATTCGAGTTATTGGGGTGGCGCGCCTTATATTCCATGACCCCCATCATGAACGCCATGAAAGTCGCGATACGGTGTTGCAGAATTTCGCCGCTCTCTAATGTGCTTTCCCAAAAGCCGATGGGGCCGAGTGGCCACGCTTCGGGGTCGCTACGTATAAACAGGAAAAGGCCGAGAAAAGCGAAGCCGAGCGGCCAGTAAGGACCGCGATGCGGCGGAGGCGGACGAAGTGATGCAATGATGGCTAAAACTGCGATCGTTGTAACGAAAATGCCGGCTACATTGTGGTTGTAGTCCGACCAGTCGGTACTCGCGCGCGACGGAACTTGGCCTATGATTGCGGTTCTGCCGGGTTCGCCGGCCATTAACTCTTCGTGGGTCGGAGATGTTGTTAGTGGAATCCGTGGTTTGAAAGTGGCGAGCGTTTCCTGCCAGGTCGCGGTGGTTTTCGGGATATCGATCGCCGGCGGTTGGGTTGCAAGGCTGACGGCTGTGAATAGAATGCTAACCAACAGGAATGTTTCGGCTTGAATATAACTTGGAATCTCGCGGAATAGCAGCGTCTCGCGGTTCTGCTCGAAGAATTCGCGCGTGCCGCGATTGTTTAAATAAGCTAAAAACAAAGCTATGGCTAGCAAGAGCAGTTTGACCAGTAATAAGTTGCCGTAGCCGGTGCCGATGAATCCGTTCCAACTATCGATATAGCCGATCGCCATCGGAAGGCCGGTCGCCATTAGGACCGCGAGCGAGACCAGGCCGAGTTTCCCAAATTGTTTCAAAAAGTTGGGCCACAACATCGGATCGATTGCGTTACGTGTGCTTAATCGCCAAATGTTAATTAATTGAAAGACACCGCCGACCCATGCTGCCGCGGCGATTTGGTGAATGACTGTTATCGTCATCAATTGTATACGGCCATCGAAGCGTCCCGCACCGTGAGCGAGCCAGGCGCCGGCGATCAGTGCCGGAATCGCTAAGGCGGTTGCGTTATACCAGGTGTTCTTAGAAGTCGGTTGAAGACTGAGCTTGCTCCCGACATAAAAGGCCAGGCAGCCCATCACGATCATGCGCACCATGCCTGCCTTGAACTGAATCGTATCGGCAAAGGCCGGGAACGGCCAGACGCCTAGCGTCACGTTCATCAGCCAAACTTTTATTATCAGCGCGAAGCCTTGCGTTAACGCGAGGCCAAATGCACCATAGTAAATCAGTGTGACGGTCGACGATAAATGTTTTTCATCGTATCTCCTCGACCAAGGTTTCAGCATAAACATGCCCCAGATCAAACCGCCTATCGCCACGCTAAAAAATACGCGGTCGACTCCGCCGACCAGAGAATCCAAAAAATCAGCTAATCCGCCCATTACCAATGCCTTTATTCAATGACAAAAAAACGAATGATATCTTCGGTCAAGTGACCGTCGGCCGCGAACACCTTGAGACGGATCGCATGTTCTCCGGGTTCTAACGGAGGAATATCGATGACGACTTCTCCGCGGATTTTACCTCGATTGACGTGGAGTCTCTCATGCACATCGTTTTTTTTGACCAGATCGAAATGAGATAAAGCCAATTCCACTCTCGAATTAAAGGTAAGCGATACTTTGCTTTCGGTACCGGCCTTGATCGGGTCGATCTTTAAGGAAGTATTGGTGACAACGGCATGTGCTGAGACAGTACTCGCATTGAGCGATAGTATTACAAATAAGAGTTGAAAATAATGTTTAATCATATCTTTAACATAAATAGAAATAACGATGGATAGTTAATCGTCAATAACGTTAGTGGCGGAGTTTAGGTTTTATTTGGATTGATTAACGCCGGTAGAACAATCAAGCTGCTGGCTAGAGTCATCGTAATACCGACCGATAATAATAAACCCATACTGGCGATTCCCAGGTGCGAGGTAAACGCCAGGCTCGTAAAGCTGCACAGTGTCGTCAATGCGCTGAAAAACACGCCGCGCGCCGAACTCGATTGCAGCAAGTCGGTTTGGCTTTGCTTGTGTTGCAATCGATGCACGATATGAATTGCGCTGTCGACCCCCATCCCCAACAGCAAAGGCAAGACGATGATATTCGCGAAATTGAACGGATTATTGAGCAGGACATTGAATGCGCCGGTCAGGATTGCGGCCAATAATAGCGGCGCAATGATCAATATTGTCGTCTTGATACTGCGGGTGATTACGAGTAATAAAATAACGATAAACGCCAAGGCGCTTGAAAAGGCTTGTATAAACGCGTCGACGACGGCTTGCCCGGAAGTGACGTCGCCAATCGGCAGGCCGAATACTTGCGGATAGGTGTCAAGTACTTGATTGACGAATACTTTTAGATGTCCGGGGTCGTTGAGGTCTTGCTCGGGTAGAACCAGCAGTCGAACGATGCCGTTAGGGCTGATCCAATGGCTTTTGACAGTTTCGGGAATGTCGTCGATTGCGAATTCGGTAGCGGTTAGGCCATCCCGCAACATGCGCATCGTTTCCGGCAATAAAATCATCACATTGGTTTCCAGCTGCGAATAGACCGAATCGGGTTGATCGGTTTTGTCGGCATGGTCGATGAAAGATTGAATGTTTCGGCGAAGTTGTTCAAGCAATACGGCCGAAACTGGAGTAGTATTTTGCGACAAGGTTTGTTTCAGCGATTGGTCGAATTTGACTAAAGCACTTCTGATATCCGATTTTTCGTAAGCGCGGTCGAATCTATCGAGCTGCGCGGGCATGATCAAATTGAGCGTATCGAGGATGTCGAGTTTTTCGTCTTGCTGTTCGGGGACGAGATTGCTTAGTGTGATTGCTTGATGAACGCTCGATAAGGTGCTGAATTTTGCAGCCAGGTTGTCGGCGTCTTCCAAGCTGTCGGTGAGTGCTGAAATGATGAACGGCGAGTCGGTTTTGCTTTGCAATAATTTTTTAAATGCGACAACCGACGGGGTTTTTGGATCTCGTAAATGGATTGGGTTCGAATCGAAACTCAATTGCGTCAAAATAATGCCGCTAGTAACCGCCAGTAATAATGCGATCTTGCGGATTGATCGGGAATGGCGGAACGGAAACTGATAGAGCCAATCCGGCAGTGTTGCGGTAGGTTTCGCGTTTATCGGTTTAAAATGCATCAACTTCAACAAGGCGGGCAGTAGAAGTAGTGAAATCGCCAAGCCGATAAACATTCCAGCGCCGGAAATGATGCCGAGTTCCGAAACGCCTTTAAAGTCGGTGGGTATGAATGCGAAAAAGCCGATCGCGGTCGTTAATGCGCATAAAAACAATGATGGGCCTACCGTATGAATACTATCCGAAATGGCCGCATCGGTTGGCATGTCATGCAGACGGCACTCTTGATAGCGCAAGCATAGGTGGGTTGCGAAATCGACGCCCAGTCCGATATATAAAACTGCGAATGCGACAGAGATTAGATTCAAGTGGCCAATGGCGACAGCTGCGAAACCCGCGGTTAGGACGAGTCCGGCGATCAATGCGATGAAGGTCGAGAAAACCAATCTTACCGAGCGAAGCCCTAGCAAAAGCGCGGAACAAACCAATATTAAAGAAATAATTCCGGAAATGACCATGCTTTCATTAAGACTTTCCATTTCTTCATGTTCCAATGCGACTTCGCCGGTGAAGCTCAGGCGCACGCCCGGAAACCGCGATTGCATTTGTTCGGAAAGCGCTCTGAGGTAGTCCATGGGTTTTTCTGCCGGCATCAAATCGCTGAAATCGAGATGCGGTTTAGCGATGACGAGACGGCGGGTTTGGTCTTTTTCGAAGCTGCCTTCGGTCAGCATTTTTTGCCAAGACAAATAATGATGGCGGTTTTCTTGGGTTGCTGACAGCGTTTGATTGAAAGCGCTTAATAACGGGGCGAGCGGCATCGCTAATTCTCGGTCGCTTTCTGTTAGCGCCAGCGAGAGGATGTCTAAAAAGCCCGCGAAATGATAATTTTTGGATAGATGGCCGATAAACGGCTGGGCGTCGACGAGTTTTTCTGACAAGGCTTCGAGTTCGTTCAATTCCAGAAATAAAAAACCCTGTCGCCGGAAAAACGGATTGTCTCCAGGAATGTAAACCGATTCGAATAGGTTTTGCCTCTTTTGTAAATCCTGTTCTAGATATGTGGCGGCGAGAGAGGTTTCTTCGGGTGTGTCCGATTCGACAATGGCAATGATCGCGGCAGCATCAAGCGGAAATGCTTTATCCAATCTGTGTCTGACTTTTTGAAATGGCAGTTCTTGAGACAACAACTCGGTGGTGTTGTTGTTGATACCGAGATTTTTGATTGTGTAGTTCAGGCTCAGAGCGCATAACAAAACAAACAGCGACAATAAAATCCAAGGAAAACGTAAAGGAAGTTTTGCTATGGATTCGAACAAGCGGGTTTGTATCGATGCTGTATGTTTTGCCATGATTTAGGGGCGGGTAGTTCGTTGGCTGTCGTGTTAAGGATGCGGAATTACAATATATTCGATCATGCCTTGTCGATTAAGCGACTTGTTAAGGCGCAAGCGTATCTTGCTTCGTTTCTAAAACGGAGCCATTAATAGTTTTGTAAGGATATTGTTCATATAACTTCCGAAAATCGGTTGCTGAGACCCAAGTACTCAGTTAATCTTGTCTTGAAAGGTAAGAGTAAATCTGCTCTCCTGAGCTTTTGGCTGCGCTCAGGAGAGTCCTGTCGAAGGATGAGCGGAATTACGCTGAGCTAAACGATTTTCACCCGACATTGTAAAGATGAGTGAGTACTAGTTTCATTCATTCGAATAAGAGGGCGTGCTTTTTGTAATGAAATCAAACACAGGTATTTTTCAAGTTTCAACCCAAACCTAAGTTCGATAATGATTATAGTAATGCTGTTGGCATTATGCAAAATATTGTTGTATTTGGGCTAAATGATACAAGAATGAGTAAAAATGTGACGGCATGTTTTTTGATAACTTATAAGCATGGTTATTGTCAGGATTTTAGTGTTCCTCAACGATCGATATTGCTTGATGATTTAAGGAAATTGAGTGTTCGTCTTCAGCGCTGGGATTGTTTTCAACCAAATTTATACTTGTTGCGTTTAAGCCAATCTAATATAATACCCCTCGCTTACTATATTAAAGCCAATCTATATGCATTTTCGTTTCGGCTTTCTCAGCTACGAAATCAGTCACGTCATTCGTCAGCGGTTTAATAAAAATGCCGAAATTATCGGTATTACTCATTCGCAATGGCGGGTCTTGGTGCATTTGTCCGAAAACCCTAACTGCCGACAAGTCGATTTGGCCGATATTCTCGATATCAAACCGATCACACTGGTCAAGCAGCTCGATCAACTCGAAGCGCGGAATTTGGTGCGCCGCATCAAAGACAGCGATGATCGGCGCGTCTATCGGCTCGAGTTGACCGCAAATGCATTGCCGGTCATGCAAAAATTATGGGACATTGCCGATCAGGTTGAAGCCGAGGTGTTAGGCGCATTGTCGCCGGATGAGCAAGCATTGGTCACCCGGCTATTGTGCCGGGTTAAAGGGGCTATTTGCGGCAAAGAACCCGATATGTCCTAAAATTCTCTTCGGTGCCGTAACGCGCGGCAATAACATCAAAGGCAAACTGTGTTTGATTTCATTAAAAAACTGAAGGAATCGCAAACAAACGGATGGATAGTCGGTTTATTTAAAAAGCCCGCTCCGGCATCGCTCGACGAAAGCGATCGGCAAATGCTCGCAAGAGTCGCTTGGCAGTTTTTTTGGTTGTTTGTCATTTTGTTTTTTTTCGAAGACCTGCTGGATTTTGCAGTCGAAATCGTGCATTCGGTTTTCGAAATTCTGCATCTGCTAATCGAGTTTATCGAAGGCTACATCGAAGAAATACTCGAACATCTGTTGCATACCGATCATCATCAGAGCGAGACGATTATCGTCAATGCGGTTTTGTTGATCGGAATGTATGGGTTTTATCGTCTCGTCTACGCATTTCCGAATCTTGTCCGGCGCTTGAAAATAAACTCTTGCGCAGCCTGTCTTAAATATAAAAGAAGTAAATTAGCTTATTGGCAGGCGTTATTGCCGAAACAGAAAATTAAACTGACGGCTGCTTACTTGGCCGGCCTGGCGCTGCTGCTGTTTTGGTTGACGCTATGAAGTTAAACCGGATTCCTACACTATTAAATTTATTCTCGATGACTCATACACATACGCCACCTTAGCGTTTTCCCTGATTTTCTTAACCACTCAACATTTGATTACAGACTGCGAAGGCTCTTTTCGTCTCGTAAACAGGGCAGGATACGGGAGTGGAGTGAGCTATTTGTTCTCTTAATTTTCATTCGGCGGTCGGACCGGCTGTCGACGGTTTTATATTGACAGGAATACCATGCTCTTTTTATCGAAAAAACAAGATTGGCTCGGCAACATCCGGGGGGATTTATTGGCCGGCATCGTCGTTGCGCTCGCGCTGATACCGGAAGCGATTGCATTCTCGATAATCGCCGGCGTCGATCCGAAAGTCGGCCTCTATGCATCGTTTTGTATTGCGGTTGTGACTGCTTTCGTTGGCGGTCGTCCCGGCATGATATCTGCCGCGACCGGGGCGATGGCCTTGTTGATGGTGACCTTGGTTAAGGATCACGGACTGCAATATTTGTTGGCGGCGACGTTATTGACCGGCGTGCTGCAGATCGTCGCCGGCTACATCAAGTTCGGCAGTCTGATGAGTTTCGTGTCGCGCTCGGTCGTAACCGGTTTCGTCAATGCCTTGGCGATTTTGATCTTCATGGCGCAATTGCCGGAATTGACCAACGTGACCTGGCATGTCTACGCGATGACCGCAGGCGGACTAGGGATTATTTATTTGTTTCCGTTGATTCCGGTGATCGGGAAGTCGGTGCCGTCGCCGTTGCTTTGCATCGCCGCATTAACGGCCTTGTCGATCTATTTGGGTTTAGATATCCGCACGGTCGGCGACATGGGTGAGCTGCCCGACGATTTGCCGATATTTTTGTGGCCGGAAGTTCCGGTGACGCTTGAAACCCTAAAAATTATTTTTCCTTATTCAACGTCCTTGGCCGTGGTGGGCTTGCTCGAATCGTTGATGACAGCGACGATCATCGACGATCTGACCGATTCCAGCAGCGACAAGAACCGCGAATGTAAAGGCCAAGGTTTAGCTAATATCGGTGCGGGTCTGCTCGGCGGCATGGCAGGCTGCGCGATGATAGGGCAATCGGTAATTAACATCAAATCGGGCGGTCGCGGACGATTGTCGACGTTGACGGCTGGTACACTACTGCTGATCATGGTGGTGTTTCTCGACGAATGGATTTCGAAAATTCCGATGGCCGCGCTCGTGGCCGTCATGATCATGGTGTCGATCGGTACCTTCAGTTGGCGTTCGATTCTCGATTTGAAGAAACATCCCCTCTCGAGCAGTGTCGTTATGAGCATGACTGTGATCGTAGTGGTATTTACGCATAATCTCGCGATCGGCGTATTCGTCGGCGTGCTATTGGCGTCGTTGTTTTTCGCCAACAAGATTAGTCATTTTCTATATGTCGAATCGGAAATCGACGAAGATCAAAACGTCAGAATCTATCGTGTGGTCGGTCAGGTGTTTTTCAATTCAGCCGAAAAATTCATTCAATCGTTCGATTTTAAAGAAGCGGTCGAAAAAGTCGTCATCGATTTACATCGCGCGCATTTTTGGGATATAACCTCGGTCACGGCATTGGACAAGGTCGTGATCAAGTTCCGGCGCGAAGGCGCTGAAGTCGAAATTATCGGCATGAACGAAGCCACCACGACGATTGTCGACCGGTTCGGTGTACACGACAAGCCGGAAGAAATCGAAAAAATCATGGGAGGGCACTAATGAAAAATAACGAAAATAGAGTGTTGGCTTGCATCGACGGATCGGCGCTGACCGAAGCGGTCTGCGATTACGCGGCCTGGATCGCGCAGCGCGTCGAGGTGCCGCTGAAACTAATGCACACGATAGACCACCATCCCGAGACCGCGACGATGTCCGATCTGTCCGGCAATATCGGACTCGACAGCCGCGACGAATTGTTGGAAGAAATTACGCAATTGGATCAGCAGCGTATCAAATTGCGTTTGCAGCAAGGCAAGCTGTTGCTCGAGACCGCAAAACAACGCGTTATGCAATCCGGAATTGGCGAACCGATCTTAACGCAACGGCACGGCAGCCTGGTCGAAGCCTTGATCGAACTTGAGGATGTGACACGTGTCTTGGTAATCGGTCTGCGCGGTAAAGTGCATGAAAATCAACCCGACAAGATCGGCGCGAAACTGGAATCGATCATCCGTTCGTTACATAGACCGATATTGGTTGTCAACGAGCCGTTCAAGGCGCCCGAGCGCATCATGCTCGCCTATGACGGCAGCGCGGCGGCCGAGAAGGCGCTTGATATCGTCGCGAACAGCCCTTTATACAAAGGTTTGGTTTGTCATTTGGTCTGCGTCAGTAAGGACGACGATAAAGGAAAGCTGCTCGAAATAGCCGAGAACAAGCTGAAGCAGGCCGGCGGTATCGAAGTGGTCGCTCAAAAACTGGTAGGAAAACCCGATTTGGTACTCTGCGAATATCAGGAAACTCATGATGTCGACATGACCGTGATGGGCGCTTTTAGTCATACCAAATTACGCGATCTTTTGCTTGGCAGTTTTACCGCGAAAATGCTGCTGCATAGCAAAAAACCGTTGTTGCTGTTGAGATAAAGCCGGTTAAGCGTTACCCCCGACAAGTCATGAATGGTTTGCCTCGTTCCCACGCTCCAGCGTGGGAACGCATACCGGTCTCACCGTAAGCAAAATATGGTTCCTAAGGTGTTATTGGAAAAACAACTAACCGATGTAGCTGAAGGCATACAGGCGGCCAATACCGGCACCGTGACGCTCGATCAAAGTCGCGTCGGACGCTTATCGCGCATCGATGTTATGTGCATCATTCGACGTACGCGCGCAATCGTTTGGCGATGGTCGCGGGGCTCGCGACGCTCGAAGTGATGGAAAACGACAAGTTGGTCGAGAATGCCGATGCGATGGGCAAGCGTTTGATGGAAGGCTTGAACAAGCTGAAAGATCGTTATTCGCTGCTCAAGGAGGTACGAGGCATGGGCTTGATGATCGGTTTCGAATTGGGTTGTCCCGACTCTCTACGAAGTAAAATGGAGTGGAAATTGATTCATGCCGCGAGCGCCGGCCTGTTCCCGCAGTTGATCGTGATTCCGCTTCACCGCGATCATGGCATCATCACGATGGCGTCCGGGCATAACGATGTGATCAAACTGCTGCCGACGATGGTGATCACCGAAAAAGAAGTCGATCATTTCCTGAATGCGATGGAGGCGATTTTGCGTAATAGCCAGGAAGTCGGCAGCGAAAACTGGAAGACGATTTATCAAATCGCGAAGCGAACGATCAAGGGAGGCGATTGATGGTTCCGAGCCTCAAGGTCGCCGTGACCGGCGCATCGGGATTTGTCGGCAAACGTTTGGTTAAGTTCGAAAAGGCGCACATGGTTCGTAGCTTTGCCTTTTGCTCGGCTCAGGGATGTTTTTTGTTTTATACAATAAAAAAGCATTAATTTTCCTGATTAGCAAGATGCTTCAGCTTGCCGAAGCCAAGTGTCCGAGCAGGGGCTAGTCTTAGTCGTAAAAACTAAAATATGCTGTTACCCAAGCTCCAGCTTGGGTAACCTGTTCAGGAAGCTCTAGCTTCCCGACAATCAAGAAAGATTGAACGAGCGAGTCGGGGTTGATTGAGAATGTGCGGAGGTTGTGTCGGTCTCAGGAAGCTGGAGCTTCCGGGGGCTCTTTCCCAAACTGGAGCTTGGGAAAGAGCGTGATGTGGGTTGGCTGTTTTTAGCTTGACGCGCATGGCTTGCGAACCCCGTCCTGCTAAGAATATGCTGATCTTTGGGCTTTAGCTGAAAAAACTTGCTAATCAGGTTAATTTTTGACTAAAGTGTTTTTTAATACATTATCTAGTCAAGATTTGTTATAAATAGCGGCGCATGCCTACGATGTTCGAATAACGCATCCGGCGAACAGTTTCGGAACTGTCACCGGATTTTTTTTGTCTTCAACGAACAATTTAGAAACAATAAAGGTGTCCCTTGAATACCGAAATCAACAGAAACGACGGATATTTCATGAAAATTAACTATAAATTTGTCGGGTCGCTGCTGACGATAATTTTGCTCTTGGGTTTTGTGTTTAGTGATGCCTTGATTTACATGGAAAAAAACTGGCAGCGAGAAGAGTATAGTCACGGTTATTTGATACCGCTGATTTCGTTTTGGTTTATTTGGGAAAATAGGTCGGCGCTAGCCAGGCTTATCGGGCAAGGCAGTTGGGCCGGTTTTGTTTTAGTCGCGGCGGGTTTGTTGTTTGGTTTGATTGGCGAGTTAGCGACGCTGTATACCATTACCCAATATGCATTCTTAATAGTCTTATTCGGTATTTGTTTGGCTTATACCGGTTGGCGCGGAATGCGATTGCTCTGGTTTCCGTTGACCTATCTGATTTTCATGATCCCTTTGCCGAATTTTTTATACAACAATCTGTCGTCGGAATTGCAGTTGATTTCGTCGCAGCTTGGCGTCGCGGTAATACGACTGTTTGGAATTAGTGTTTTTTTGGCCGGTAATGTCATCGATTTGGGTAATTATCAATTGCAAGTCGTCGAGGCGTGTAGCGGTTTGCGCTATTTATTCCCATTGGCTAGTTTCTGTTTTTTATGCGCTTATTTTTTCAGAGCCAAGTTGTGGATGCGCGTCGTGATTTTTTTGTCGACGCTCCCGATAACCGTATTGATGAACAGTTTTCGTATCGGTGTGATCGGCGTTCTTGTTGAAAATTGGGGTATCGAGCAGGCTGAAGGGTTTTTACACGATTTCGAAGGATGGGTTATTTTTATCGGTTGTTTAGGCGTGTTGTTCGTCGAAATGTGGTTGATGGTCAAGTTGTTTTATCGGGATAAAAAGTTTTCCGAGGTCTTTGTCATCAAGGCCATGCCGCACTCCGAAACCGAGGAATCTTTCGGGAGCGAATCGAATAATAGCGACCTAACAACGGCATTACCTAAGCCGTACATGGCGGCTGCATTACTTTTATTAATAGCGGTGCCACTATCTTTGTTCATCGGTGATAGGGAAGAATTAACTCCTGATCGTTCTAGATTCACTACCTTTCCTCTGCAAATCGATGATTGGCGCGGTATCGAAGTCGGCATGGGGCAGGAATATATCGATGCGCTCAAGTTCGACGATTATATCGTCGCGAATTATACAAATCATCAATATCATGAGCCCATCAATTTTTATGTGGCTTATTACGCCTCACAACGCAAGGGAGCTTCCGCGCATTCGCCTAAGTCATGTATGCCGGGTGATGGTTGGCGTATCGGCGACTTTACGCAAAGAACCATTTCCGGTGTCGATGCTGTGGGCGGCGATCCGTTACGAGTTAATCGTGCCGTCATTTCCAAAGGTGAAAGTCAACAATTGGTCTATTATTGGTTTCAACAACGAGGCCGGGTCATCACGAACGAATATCTCGTGAAATGGTTTTTGTTCTGGGACGCTTTAACAAAACAGCGCACCGATGGAGCGCTAGTGCGATTGGTTATTTCATTGAATCGCGGCGAAGATGCGTCGGATGGCGATAAAAAACTCGATGCATTTTTACAGGCCGTTTATCCGCGTTTATCGGCGTTTGTGCCGAATTGACCGAGACAGCGTTTACTGGGCCAATCGTGTTTTGCGAAGAACTATGATTGGCCTTTGTCGTACTCCGAGTTTTATTTTCTATTTCCACATATATGACCGATCCGATTAAAGTGTAGAGTTTCTCACGGAATATTCTTTCTTTGTAACACTAATCTAAGATTCGTTTGGTTTAATTGCAAAGGCTTTAGCTTTTTGTTGAGGCTTGATAAGGTGCTGAGAGTGCCGGTTAGACCTTGCCGCAGTTGGGGCTTGGTCTTTTCTAATTGCTATGCCGAGAGGATGGGCATGGTATTTAAAGTTTTTTGAGTCGAAAACTATGGAATTGTTTGTTAGTTTTATATTATCGTCGGTCATCAGCATTGCATTGATCCCAATTTTGATCAAATCGGCTTCTGTGTTGAATATGGTCGATGAACCCGATGAACGTAAGGTACATACTAAGGCTATTCCAAGATGCGGTGGTTTAGGTTTAGCTATTGCTGCATTATCGGTGATATTGTGGCTGCTCCCTTTTGAAGGTCCTATCGGGCGCTTACTGATCGGAGGCGGCATTATCGTTCTATTCGGCGCTTTGGACGATATTTTAAACCTGAATTATAAATGGAAATTTTTTGGGCAGTTCCTGGCCGTATTCGTTATGGTTTCGGGAGGGATCTATTTAAAATTTTTACCGTTTGCCGGATTGGACCCCGCACCTTTATGGATTGCTTACCCGTTGACGGTTCTATTCGTCGTTGGTGTGACCAATGCCGTGAATCTTTCCGATGGATTGGACGGTCTAGCGGCAGGTATCATGTTGATGACTGTATCGGCAATCGCATTTTATAGCGCCTTGGTCGATTCTAGCAGCCTAGCGATCATGGCGCTTGC
Source organism: Methylotuvimicrobium sp. (assembly GCF_050611805.1). Classification (NCBI taxonomy): domain Bacteria; kingdom Pseudomonadati; phylum Pseudomonadota; class Gammaproteobacteria; order Methylococcales; family Methylococcaceae; genus Methylotuvimicrobium; species Methylotuvimicrobium sp. The sequence continues at coordinate 113,971 of NZ_JBNGHF010000007.1, read as the reverse complement.
GTTGGCGGGCGGAATAGTCGGTTTCTTGCGGTTCAATACTCATCCTGCCATTGTTTTCATGGGCGATACCGGTAGCCAGTTTATCGGCTTCATGGCCTCTTCATTTACGATTTATTTAATCGTCGACGTACATCAAACGCTTAATCCCGCTCTACCTTTATTAATATTGGGCTTGCCTATTTTAGATACCTTGACCGTGATGGTGCAAAGAATACGTTCAGGTCATTCCCCGTTTTCACCCGATAAACGTCATATTCATCATCGCTTATTAAGACTGGGGTTTACTCATGCTGAAGCGGTTGGTGCGATTTATATTTTACAGGCTTTGTTTTTATTAGCGTCATTTTTTCTGCGTTATAAGAGCGATTCGGTTGTATTAGGTTTTTATTTGAGCATTTGTTTTGTCATCTTGTTATTCTTTTATGGTGCGGCCAGGCTGGGGTGGATGCTGCATCCCGTTCAGGAGCCAATAGAAAGACGTAGGAGCTTTTTTAGGCGTTTCAATTGGCTTTATAAATTTTCAAAGTTTTATATCGAATATTCGCTGGCTATTTTTATCGGCATTATGATTTTTGCGATGTTTGGTCATGCAATGATGTTCACGCAATTGGAAATGGTTTTTGCGATCGCTTTTTTATGCCTCTTTTGGTTCTTGAATAATCCCCTCAAGGAAACTTTGACCCGGCTTAGTATCTACGCGGCCGGCGTATTTTCGTGTTTGATATTAAATCCTTCCAATGGTGTCGATCATTGGCTGGTTTGGGGAGTGGATATTTTTTTGGCAGTGCTACTAATTGTGGTTTTTCTGGCGGTTCAAGTGACGCGGAAAACGGTATTTTCATTGACGACGCAGGATGTTTTGGTCGGCTTGTTCATTCTATCGGCAATGTTTTTGGCCGATATCGAGCTGTTGCCGCGTATTTTGTTTCGATTGTTTTGTCTTGGTTACGCGGTCGAATATCTGTTTCACCGCAAAGCAAAAGAGTATCGTCCTTTGAAATTATTGGCGATGTTCTCCGGTGTCATGATTTTGTTAATAGTATTACCGGGAGCCGTGTCGGCGATGAAATAGCCGCTTTCCGAATATTCAATATTTATTTTTAAAAAAATCGACTACAAATTATCGTCTACAAATTACGGTTTATTTCTTCCCAGAGATCTTGATAGGCCTGTATTGAACGGCCTCTTTTGACGAAGCCGCCTAGCGGCATGCGTTCAAGGCCCATGCGTTCGATATCGCTGGCATAAGGGATCGCCGATTTCAGCAATTCCGGGAATTGTTTGGGAGTCGTTTCAAGGATTTCGAGGTGCATTTTTTTGCGGCGATCGACCATCGAAAAAAACGGCATGACTCGTATTTTTTTATTATTCTCTTTTTTGAGAAATTGCTTCAATTGATCCAGCGTTCTTATTGAAAGCGTCGTCGGAATGACGGGCGATAGCAATATGTCTGCGGTTTTGAAGACGGCTTCCGATAATAATGAGATGCTCGGCGGACAATCCAGGAAGATGAAATCGTACTCCTGAGAGAGTGGTTTCAATAGTTTTTCGAGCTGATGCGTCGGTTTTTTCTTGCTTTCTAGCACTAAATCAAGATTTCTAAAAGAAAAGTCCGAAGGCAACAAGTCAAGGTTTTCGAAATCAGTACCTTTAATCATATCGTCCAATTCACGCTTGCCTTCGATCAATTTTTTGCTGCCGCCCTTGATTTTGGGCTTGATTCTGAAATAGTAGCTACTCGCCCCTTGCGGGTCCAGGTCCCATACTAAAGTACGCGATCCGCCTCGTGCCGCCAAATAAGCAAGATTGACGGCCGTGGACGTTTTTCCTACACCGCCTTTAATGTTGAATGTTGCAATGATTTTCATAGTGTTTTCTTGTGCCCTATGTTTTGAGGCCGACCGGCGCTAACAACCGAATAACGAATGAAATGCATCTCGAATATCGGGTTGATCGAATGCGTTGAACTTTTCCTGGAAAGCTTCGCGTGCTTGTTGTCGGCGCTTGTCTATCGTTTGAATCAAAACGCCCATTGCCAGAAACGTGTCGGCCGGTACTCCTTCGTTCATCATCTCTTCGCTAAATTTTTTCAAGGTAATCTCTTGGACTTCTAGATCTTGGAATTCGCCTAAGATATCCTGGAAATGTTTCAGGCTTTTAATCAATGACTTGATCTCATTTTTCGGGTACAGATTTTGAAAAAACTCCATAAGATATCTCAATTTTTTGCAAGTTTTTCGTAAGTCGTGCAGTTCCCCCGGAGGCGATTGATCGGTAATGCGTTGTCCATCTTTGATGATGCGCCGGAAAACTTTTAAGATGCGCTTGTCGGCCAATGTCTTGATCGGTAGCAATGCATTGGCTTGAGTCGGTTTTTTGATCGTCGGCGAGCGTAAAAATTCTTCCCATTCGATTAGCGGCGCGATATAGTCCGGCGATTTTAATTTTTTGGCGAGATTTTTTTGCGCTTGCTTTTGTTTGCGGTCGATAAAATCGTAAAGCGCGTTTAAGTCTTCTCTAAGTGCAGGCGGCACGCTTTTCTTATAATTGTCGAAATCGAGTAGATAAACGTCGAGATCGCGTGTCGGGGTCGTGATTTGACCGAGCCAGGCAAAAAAATGGCTGAAACGCGCCGTTTCGGCGTCGGGTAAAACATTTTTTAGTTGATTGAGTCCGGCACGAGTTCTTCGTACAGCGACTCTAAAGTCATGCAAAAATTCGCTGTCGGTAGCGGCGATGGTGTCTTGTTCGTTGATTTTGATGGCTTTTAGTAAGTAGCTAAAAATATATTTAACCGCAAGATCCGAGCGCATGTTTGGATCGAGCTTGATGTTTAGCTTAGAGGTATAATCTTTTGGTTTTCGTCCTTGTGTTTTAAGCGCGTCGATTAACGGAGGTTGATTGGACTCGACTAAGCCGATGCGAATCAAGGCTTCGATGACCTTGAGAGCGGCTTTATCGTAGCCTTTTACCGGGGTTAATTGAAGCCGGCAAGGGATATATTCGAAGGTATCGATCATTAGTTTCAATACTGTTTTTTCATCCTTATTCAGTACATTGACAAATTTTCGAGTACATTCCAGCGTCGTCAGTGGTAGTAGAGCGCGCATTTCGAGTAATGGAGCGAGTACATTACGGATGTTTTCTGATGGAAATTCTTTCGCGAACTTAGGAACAGAGTCGATGTCGGCTGATGCGATCAGTTGGCCGGTATGAAGGTTTTTCAATGTTAAAATAGAAACTGTTTGGGAACGATTTAATTCGCAGATTATACCGCCTCGATAAAGGCGCCAGTCAAAAGTATCATAATAAGATTTTAAGGTATAGTGTTCGGAAACGGGCTTTAAAATCGCCTTGTCAGCCAATTGGCTCAAAAATTTGTTAGCGGTCAAATACCCCGGAAATTCGAAGTTCAAAGTGGGTGTGGTCATTGGCGGGATATCATTGAAGGATTTGTCAGGAAAATCTTTTCCATAAACTGTCATATTTTTGGAATAGTAACAAGTTAATATGAAAAGTAAATTACAAAATTTTTAGGTTAAAGGTTAAAGGTTAAAGGTGGATGGGGTGGATTTGATGGTTTTTGAGTTGTGGTTCGTTTTTGGCATGGGGATTTTTGAACGATGACTAGAACTTTAATGTTGCTTCGGCATGGTAAATCGGATTGGGAGGTCGATGCCGATGATTTCGATCGCCCTCTGAAAAAACGCGGCAAAAAAGCCGCGGTTCGCATCGGACAATGGATGCGTAAGCAAAAACTAACTCCCGGCTTGATCGTTACTTCGCCTGCCGTGCGTGCGCTGACTACCGCCGAGAGAGTGGGTGAAGCGTTAGGTTTTACCGACTCCGAGATTATTCGGGACTCGCGACTGTATGAAGCCCAATTAGCCGATTTTAAGACTGTTTTATCCGCCTGCCCGACCGATATTGGACGGGTTTTGTTGGTGGGGCATAATCCCGGTCTTGAAACTTTATTGCACTATTTGGTTGCCGACATCGAGACGGCAGAAGACGGTAAATTGCTTGCGACCGCTACACTTGCAGTTTTGACGATGCCGTCCGATTGGACGAAGCTTGGCGAGCATAGTGCGAAATTAGTCTCGGTTACACGCGCTTCGTCGTTGTCATAATTTTGTAACATAAAAGTCATATTCTTATGCAACCGTTCCGCAATGGAATAATGACGTTAACTTCTAAGAGTGTCGATTCATGATGTTTTCATTTAACTTTAACAAAATAACTCTGATATTGAGTTTTTCTATGGTTTCTTTAGTCTCTGGCCCCGCTGGAGCCGTGCAGACAGTCGATCCCGGTCTATCTGACTATCATAAAGTGAGCGGCGTATCCGGCAATCTATCGAGTGAAGGCTCGGACACACTTGCCAATTTAATGACCTTATGGGCCGAGGAATTCAAGCGTATTTATCCGAGCGTTAATATTCAGGTGCAGGCTGCTGGTTCTTCGACCGCGCCGCCGGCGTTGACCGAAGGTAAAGCCAATCTCGGGCCGATGAGCCGGAAAATGAAGGATAACGAGTTAGATGCTTTCGAAAGTAGATACGGCTATAAACCGACTGCGATTCCTGTCGCAATAGATGCCCTAGCGGTATTCGTCAATAAGGACAATCCGGTCCAAGGTTTGACTTTGGCACAGGTCGATGCGATTTTGTCGTCGACACGTAAATGCGGTTATCCAAGCGATATAGTGACTTGGGGACAGGCGGGGCTTGACGGTGCTTGGCAAAACCAAAGCATACAACTATACGGACGCAATTCCGTATCCGGCACATACGGTTATTTCAAAGATGAGGCCTTGTGCAAAGGCGATTTTAAGAATAATGTCAACGAACAACCCGGTTCGGCATCGGTCGTACAATCGGTAACCAGTTCGCTCAATGGAATCGGTTATTCCGGTTTAGGCTATAAGACTTCCGGAGTCAAAACGGTTCCACTGGCATCAAGAGAAGGGCAGGCCTATGTCGATGCGACGCCGGAAAACGCGATTGCCGGTACTTATCCTTTATCGCGTTTCTTGTATGTTTACGTCAACAAGCATCCGAATAAACCTCTAGCGCCGCTCGAGCAAGAATTCATTAAAATGGTTTTATCCAAAACCGGTCAACAAGTCGTCATTAAAGACGGCTATATCCCGTTGCCAGCCAAGGTCGCCAATAAAGTTCTGGGGTCGATAGAATAAGGTGAAAGGTGAAAGGTGAAAGGTGAAAGGTGAAAGGCGCTTGACAAACGATTTAAATACTGCATCATTTTACCGCTTACCGCTTACCGCTTACCGCTTACCGCTTACCGCTTACCGCTCACCGGCACAGTTAAATCGAGCACTATATTGGGACGTATTGACCATTTTCTAGCGGCATTGATCATTCAATCATCCATATGACAGAACCGAAATCCGGGGCTTCGGCCTCTTTGAATGCCATGACGGGCTTTTATCCGCGTTGGCGACTCATCAAGGACAGTGTGGCTCGTTACGGCGTTATCGTTGGCGGCTTGAGCATTATCGCCGCGATAATGTTGATTTTTTTCTATTTATTGTATGTTGTGTGGCCTCTGTTTATCGAGCCTAGCGCAGAATCTGTCGCGCATTACCCTGTGCCGGAGTTGGCGCTTGGCGACACCGCTATGTTGGCTGTCGAGGAGCAAAATGAAGTTGGCGTGCGTTTCACCGAAAACGGACGAATTATTTTCTTTGCCGCGCCTACCGGTAAAACGCTATTGATTCATTCAATCGTTTTGCCGGAAAGCGCCCGGATTAGCAGTTTTGCCGATGGCGGTCCCGAGAAAGGTGTTGCCGTGTATGGCTTGTCGGACGGTCGCGCGATCGTGCTGAAACACAAGTATAACGTGTCATATCCGGAAAACCAGCGGGTCATAACGCCTGTTGTCGATTATCCGTTGGGACGAGAAACGCTGGTTTTGGATGAATCAGGTCAAGCACTCGAAAAGATTGCAATTCGTGTCGATGACGATCAGACCACAATGGTCGCCAAAACGTCGGATAAACGAGTGATATTGACGAGCTTCCAAAAGAAGCGTTCGTTGTTCGACGATGATGAAGATTTCGAACGGACCGACAGCATACTCGATGTGCCGGCTCTCGATATTGCATTTATCTTAATGGACAAGGATCAACGCAATTTATATCTCGCCGATAGCGAAGGTCGTTTGAGTTTTTTCGATATTGCCGATAAGTCGAAACCGGTGATTCGCCAGCATCTGAATGTAATCGAAGCCGGTCGTAAATTGACCTCGATGGTCTTTTTGAACGGTAGTATTTCGTTATTGATCGGTGATTCGGGGGGATTGGTTGCGCAATGGAGCGTAGTCAGGGACGCCCGGAATAATCCGGCGATGCAAAAAATCCGATCGTTCAAGGTATCGGAACAGGCGATTGCCGGCATTAATGCCGAGCAACGCCGCAAAGGTTTTATTGCAGTCGATACCGCGGGCGTCGCCGGTATTTATCATACGACCGCCGAGCGGCAGTTGATCAAAACACAGGTGTCGAATGGGATGCCGAAAACAGTTTCGATGTCGCCGCGAGCCAATGCGTTTATCGTCGAATCCGAGTCGGGCTTCATGGATTTCTGGTCGGTCGAAAACGATCATCCGGAGGTTTCCGTCAAATCGTTATGGCAAAAAGTCTGGTATGAAAGCTACCCGAAGCCCGACTATATTTGGCAGTCTTCCTCGGCGAGCAATGATTTCGAACCGAAATATAGTTTGACGCCGTTGGTATTCGGCACCTTGAAAGCTGCTTTTTACGCAATGCTTATCGCGGTCCCTCTGGCTTTGATGGGTGCGGTTTATACCGCTTATTTCATGGACCCGCGCATGCGTACGCTGGTTAAGCCCGGTATCGAGATTATGGAAGCGTTGCCGACTGTTATTTTAGGTTTTCTAGCGGGGCTTTGGCTCGCGCCGTTTGTCGAAGAGCATTTGGCCGGCATTTTCACGCTTTTGCTGACGATGCCGCCGGCGGTGCTGGTTTTTGCTTATCTATGGCAATTATTGCCGGAATTGGTGAGGCATAAGATTCCGGATGGCTGGGATGCCGCCTTGTTGATCCCCATCATTTTGTTGAGCGGCTGGTTTGCGTTTTTAATTAGCGTGCCTTTGGAATCAGTGCTGTTCGGGGGCAGTTTGCGTAATTGGCTCGATGCCGAATGGGGTATCGGCTATGATCAACGAAATGCCTTGGTGGTGGGGTTGGCGATGGGCTTTGCAATCATTCCGACGATATTTTCGATCGCCGAGGATGCGATTTTTTCTGTTCCGAGACATTTAACGGTCGGCTCTCTCGCCTTGGGCGCGACGCCTTGGCAAACAATGACGCGTGTTGTACTGTTGACGGCTAGCCCTGGGATTTTTTCGGCGATCATGATCGGACTCGGCCGGGCGGTCGGCGAAACGATGATCGTATTAATGGCGACCGGTAATACGCCGGTGATGGATTTGAGTATATTCCAGGGTATGCGCACCTTATCGGCCAATATCGCGGTCGAGATGCCCGAGTCCGAAGTCGATAGTACACATTACCGGGTGCTGTTTTTGGCTGCATTGGTGTTGTTTTTGTTTACCTTTGTCGTTAATACCTTGGCCGAGTTGATTCGCCAGCGCTTACGTGAAAAATATAGTTCCTTATGATCAAACAATGGTTTAAAAGCGGTTCACCGTGGATTTGGCTCAATGCCGCGGCAGTCAGCACTTGCCTGATTTTGGTGGTCGGCCTATTGGCGTTGATCGCATTTCGCGGAGCCTTGCATTTCTGGCCGTCGGATGTCGCCGAATTTATCTATATGGAAGACGGGCGCAAGCAAACTGTCATCGGAGAGATTGTCGATACCAGCACCACAACGGCTTTGATGGCGCGTGCTTCGGGTCATAAGATGTCAGACGATAACGATCTGCTGGTGCAGCACCTGATCAAAATCGGCAACCGAGATTTGACCGGTATGGATTTTCGCTGGATTCTGGACCGTAATATTCAGAGCCGACAGTATCCGGACGATATTCTCGTGCTCGAGCGGCGAGAATGGGGTAATTTTTACGGTTATCCGGTTGCACTCAAGCAAGAAGGGGAAGTGATCGCCGACGGTCCGCAGGTATTTTCGGTTGTGTCGGAGCGATTACGTGATGCCTTGTCGGTCTATAAGCAAATTCAACGGCTCGAAAAGAAGGAAATCGGCGCAGTGAATTACGGTTTGGAGCGTCTGAGGCTTAAACAAAGACGCTTGGAGTTGAACGCGCAATGGGATGAGCAGGCGGAACGAAAGCTTTCGGCCGAACGCGATGAGTACGAGCAGCAATACCGGGACTATCAGGCTGAGTTGCAAAGTTTGTATAAGACGATTAACAGAGATTCCTTGGTGATGAAGGCAGCCGATGGTCGAGAAATCGATATGCCTTTGGCTAAGTTGGTCAGAATTTATCGCCCGAATACGATGAGTGTTTGGGCTAAAACCGGGCATTATTTCGAAAAAATCGCCGAATTTTTGCTGGACGACCCGCGCGAGGCAAATACTGAAGGCGGCATATTTCCCGCAATCTTCGGTACCGTAATGATGGTCATTATTATGTCGGTGATCGTGACGCCGCTTGGCGTGATCGCGGCGATTTACATGCGAGAATATGCGAAGCAGGGCTTTACGACACGCTTGATTCGCATTGCAGTCAATAATCTGGCCGGCGTCCCGTCGATCGTCTACGGCGTGTTCGGCTTGGGTTTTTTCGTGTATATCCTGGGCGGTAATATCGACCAGCTGTTTTTTCCGGAAGCCGCTCCTGCACCGGTTTTTGGAACACCAGGCTTATTGTGGGCGTCGATTACGCTAGCCTTATTGACATTGCCGGTCGTTATCGTATCGACCGAGGAAGGTTTGTCGCGTATTCCGAAATCGATCCGCGAAGGCAGTTTGGCCTTGGGTGCGACGAAGGCCGAAACGTTGTGGCGCACCGTGTTGCCGATGGCGAGCCCGGCGATGATGACTGGTTTGATTTTAGCGGTTGCTAGGGCGGCCGGCGAGGTAGCGCCTTTGATGTTAGTCGGCGTCGTCAAATTAGCGCCATCGTTGCCGCTGGACGAAAATTTTCCATTTTTGCATCTGGATAGAAAATTCATGCATTTGGGTTTTCATATTTACGACGTCGGTTTTCAAAGTCCGAATGTCGAAGCGGCAAGACCCTTGGTCTATGCCACATCCTTATTGTTGGTCGTCGTGATCGTCGGCTTGAATTTATCAGCGGTCGCGATCAGAAATCATCTGCGCGAAAAATACCGGGCTTTGGAAGGTTAACCTAGCTTTAACACATGTAGTCACTAGGCTATTTATTGTTTATTTTCTATTATTTATATTAATTACAATGTCTTACGATCATAAAATGTTAAGGCTGGGTTAAACACCATGACGAATCAACCCTTACGGAAACACATGCTCGATTTGGATGCATTGACTCAAGATAAGAAGCCGCAAGGCATGGCTCAAGAAGAAGTGTGCATCAAGGTACACAATTTGAATCTATTCTATGGCGATCAGCAAGCTTTATACGGCATCGATATGCATATTCCGCGGCAAAAAGTGACTGCCTATATCGGTCCGAGCGGCTGCGGAAAATCGACATTGCTGCGCTGTATCAACCGCATGAACGACCTGGTCGATAATGTCAGAATTGATGGCACTATTTTGCTCGATGATGAAAATATTTACGCCAAATCGGTAAATGTTGCGGCTTTGCGCAGACGGGTCGGAATGGTGTTTCAAAAGCCCAATCCGTTTCCGAAGTCGATCTATGAAAACGTCGCTTATGGCTTGCGGATACAAGGTATCAACGATCGCAGAACACTAGACGAGACCGTCGAGGAGGCTTTGCGCGGCGCGGCGCTTTGGGATGAGGTTAAAGATAGATTGCATGACAATGCTTTAGGTATGTCGGGCGGTCAGCAGCAACGGCTCGTGATTGCTAGGGCAATTGCGATCGAGCCGGAGGTCTTGTTACTGGACGAACCGGCATCGGCTCTGGATCCTATTTCAACGCTGAAAATTGAAGAGCTGATCAACGAATTGAAAGAGAAATACACGATCGTGATTGTCACGCACAACATGCAACAAGCGGCACGCGTATCCGATTACACGGCGTTCATGTACATGGGCAAATTGATCGAATTCGACAATACCAGTCATTTATTCACGAATCCGTCGAAAAAACAAACCGAGGATTACATCACCGGGCGTTACGGCTAAAGGAATGTTAATTTCGCGCAGAGGCGCGGGAAAGAAAGGTTTAAATAGTTCCCACACTGCATAGAAACTTTGGTGGGGGGATGCTCCATCGTCCTTGAACTTCAAAGCAGTTCAGTCAGGATTTACTTCGCTTTCCCCGCGCTTCTGCGGGAAAATTTCCGTTCTCAGTGGGAGCTCATAACTTGGCTGCCGAGGCAACGTCGGAATCGCTATTTCGGGCTTATTTATTAACTACGCTTTCATGCGAGGATAAACCATGGATATTAATAAAATCGGACATCATATTTCGAGCCATTACAATGTGGAGCTCGAGGATATCCGTAATAGCGTTTTGAAGATGGGCGGTATTGTCGAAAGGCAAATCGAATTGGCCGCATTGTCGTTCACCAGTTACGATATGGAAATTGCCGAGCAAGTTATTCAACAAGACGATTTTGTCAACCGACTCGAAAAGCAAATCGATCAGGCCTGTACCGAAATTTTAGCCAAGCGTCAGCCTGCCGCGTTCGATTTACGCTTGTTGTTGTCGGTGATTCGAACGATTAACGATTTGGAACGGATCGGCGATGAGGCGACTAAAATCGCGGAAATGGCGATTCATTTGAGCGATACCGAAGGAAAAACTCGAAACGAGGAATATTACGAGATACAGCATTTGGCCGAGTTGGTTATGAAAATGCTGCGCGGTGCCTTGGATGCATTTGCGCGTTTAAATGTCGAAAGTGCCGTGTCGATTACCGGTCAGGATGCCATGGTCGATCGCGAATACGGCAGCATCATTCGTCAAATGGTAGCGAGGATGATGGAAGACCCACGCAATGTCAGACGAACACTTGATGTGTTGTGGACGGCACGGGCATTGGAAAGGATCGGCGATCATGCCTGCAACATCTGCGAACATGTAATATACATGGTTAAAGGTGAGGATGTCAGGCACATGAGCCACGAAGAACTGGAAAGAAAAATTCAGGGTTCATAAGCAGGGTAAAAAGGGAAGTAGGTTACGTTATTTATCGCCTGCGATAAGACTGTAAAAGTAACCTGACCCCTTTATTCGACCATCGCCTGCGATAAGACTGTAAAAGTAACCTGACCCCTTTATTCGACCCCTTTATTTGCCTATATTTTCGATGACGGTGGGGGCGGATGATAACGGTGAGTTTTAATAAAACCAGAAATGTTTAACAATGGTCGCTCATAACTCGTCAAGCCCTCCCACTTAGCGGGTCAATCTGACTTGATTATTCGATATTCACCAGCGTCAGAATGGTCTCTGCTACATCAGCCAGTCGTCGGTTTTGCTCCATCGCAGCGGAGCGTAACTTTTTGTAAGCAACTTCTTCTGAAAGGTTTAATCTGGCCATCAACAACCCTTTTGCACGTTCGATAGTCTTACGTTCAGCCAAGGCTTTTCGAACAATCGAAAGTTCTGTTTCCATGTCAGCCAGTTTTTTTGACTGTAGTTGCAACATATCGATAATCGATTTGCATTGCGTGCTATCGATGGATGCGGGAGGCATAAATTCCAGTGCCTGTTCCAATGGAATGTTAGGGTTAAAAAAACGGTCGCATAAATCAGCGCGGGGGGGAGGATTGTCCCGTATATGTCTGACCAGTCCTTTAGCATCATGCAAGTCCAATTCAGCTTCGTTGATCAATCTTGAAGTGTAATCATTAATATGCTGTATCAGTGCACACTGCAAGACCCACATATCGGTCAGGCGCGTACTGCAACTCTCAAACCATCTCTCGCTTTGGTTGCTGTCAAGCAGTTGTTTCGACTTGGTTTGGCAAACAACTCTACGCAATTGTTTTATCTTGGAACATGAGGGTGAAAGTTGCAGTTCTCGCCATTTAGCTACGAAGATTTTGTCAGTAAACTCGCAAAAGACTTCAAAGTGCCTTTCCTGAATATCGATTAAGTGCAGGATACGTTGCTGGTGATTGGCATCAATTACTCCAGAGCCGAAGGCATAGGCTCCTAGTGCGCGCTCTTGTCCAGCCAGTTCCTTGCCTTGAACAAAATTAAACAAGGCAACCAACTGTTTTGAGATGCGAGGGTCGATAGCTGTATCTGCGACATCAATAATTAGTGAAATCAAACCGGCAATCAGTCGACTGTATGCGGTGATTGACTCGGTAGCCGATAGATTAAAATTCTCTACTTCTTGGCGCAAAGTCCCTAAATCATCTAGACCTAGCAGCACCCATGCCATGAATGAAAGCGTTTTGGCATTAGCATAGGTGGCTTGATCTACTTGTACTGTAAAAAGTACACGCAAGCGCGTTTCCAGCAAACGTGATTCTTTAATAATGTTCTGACGTATTTCTTTGCATCGTATTCCTGATGATGCCAAATACAGACTGCTAGCCCCTCGCTCGGCTTGCAGGCTATGAATCAGGTTGCAGATGACCTCTACAAAATGGGCGGTCGAAGCAAGGCGTTTAAGCTCTTCAATCTGATGTTGCTTAGCAACTAAAACAATATTCTCGGCAGTCAGGTTCATTTATGATGCGATGATGTTTTGTTCATCTAAAAATATCGCAATAATCACGCCAGGGTACTTTAGTTATAACTCATTGATATATAACAATTAAATATAAGTTAACGATTGGAGGGTTGCACATTTATGGTGCGGATCGCGCACCCGGGGCCGAATCTCTTGTCGGTTAGTCACCGTGGAAAGGTATGAGATGCGCCCCCTACGGTGTTCAAACTATCTTGGAAATTGATAAAGACAATAAGTTATAAAGCGGCAGTTGTTTTCTACCTTTCGCAATTCAAATTTGGCATTGCTTAAGGAGTTGCAGGGGTGTTCGGCTCCTCACCTAACGCTAGGTGAAGGACGAGAATGGATGCGGGCATAGATCCGACATGGACGTATTCACCCAGCACCTAAATTCAATAGCCCATTGGTCATGGTTAATATTTTAGATAATTTAGGTGCTGGGTTCACGGAGACCTTTGACGAATAATCGGTGCCGTTCGACATAAGCCGTGACTCGAAGAGCGAAAGGCGTATGGTTAACGAATGGCCTTAAAGCCGATATCAGTTCGATAATAAATGCCATCCCATTTTATCTCGGCGGTTAATCCATAGGCATTGTCTTGAGCATCCTTAATCGTTTCACCCAAAGCGCAAGCACACAATACTCGGCCGCCCGATGTGACAATATCATTGCCTTGCAACTGGGTGCCGGCATGAAAGATTTTTCGGTCGGCTAGTTCCGATTTAGGCAGGCCCGTGATGACGTCGCCTTTTCGGTAGTCGCCCGGATAACCGCCGGCGGCCAAGACTACGCCTAGTGCGGCACGTTCGTCCCAATCGGTTTCGACTCTATTCAGGTTACCGTCTAAAGCGGCTTCGCAGAGTTTGGTCAAATCGCTTTTTAGACGCATCATGATCGGTTGGGTCTCCGGGTCGCCGAACCGGCAGTTGTACTCGAGAACTTTGAGCGAACCGTTTGGCGCGATCATCAATCCTGCGTATAAAAATCCTGTATAAGGATTGCCGTCTTCAATCATGCCTTGCAGCGTCGGTTCGATGACTTCGCGCATGACTCGATCATGGATTTCCGGTGTCACGATAGGGGCAGGGGAATAGGCACCCATGCCGCCGGTGTTCGGTCCTTTATCGCAGTTATCTCGGGCTTTGTGGTCTTGCGAGGTGGCCATGGGCAAAGCATGTTTGCCGTCGGCAATGACGATGAAGCTAGCTTCCTCTCCGGTCAAAAACTCTTCGATCACGACGCGATTGCCGGCTGCACCGAAGGCATTTCCGGTTAACATGTCTTCGACTGCGCTAGTTGCTTCGGCGACGGTTTGCGCGACAATCACCCCTTTACCTGCCGCGAGTCCGTCGGCTTTGACGACGATCGGCGCCCCTTTAGCTTCGATATAGGCTATTGCTTCGGCGGTATTGGTGAAGGTTTGGTATTCGGCAGTCGGTATGTTGTGGCGTGCCATGAAATCTTTGCAAAAGGCTTTCGATCCTTCCAATTGCGCGGCTTGAGCGGTGGGTCCGAAGCATTTTAAGCCTGCTTCTTGAAAACTGTCGACGATACCTTTGACCAACGGAGCCTCGGGCCCGACGATGGTGAGGTCGATTTGTTGTTGTTTGGCAAAGGCTAGTAATGCCTTTACGTCGTCAGCCGCAATGTCGACATTTTCAAGACTGGGTTCTAATGCGGTTCCGGCATTGCCGGGCGCAACGAAGACTTTTTCCGCTTTCGGGGATTGCGCGGCTTTCCAAGCCAAGGCATGTTCGCGGCCGCCGCCGCCGACAATAAGAATTTTCATTCGGTTTCTCAAAATTGGGGTTTAATTAATGGCACACATGACACCGACTTAATGGATCAACACTGGTTTTTAAATTCCTAAGCGCTTTTTCGATTACAAAGTGAGTCATTCTTCAGTCACCCTCCTTGAAAAAGAGGGGTTAGGGGAGATTATTTTCCATCGCTCCCATAGCTCTGTATCACTACTATTAGGTTAAGTCGTCATCTGGCAAAAGTCTGCCGACATTCCGGTTCTTCCTCGTTCCCACTGCTCCAGCGTGGGAATGCATACCGATCTTGTCTCGACAACCAAGGTATGGGTTCCCACGGAGGACCTTGGGAACCAGAAAAGCCTGCCATCCATGGCAACTGGATTACGGCAGTCCATGCCGAAATGACGGGTTTTCGTTAACTTAGGAACGATCATGAAATAACTTCGAAAACTGTTGGAAGGTGGGCGGTGGCTCGATTGACAGGTGTTAGGCGGCAGGGATAGCTGCCGTTAAGCCTACATGGATGTATTCACGGTGTCCTGTCAAGTGAGTCACCAAACCGCCGCAAAGCCTATTACTTGTAGAAGTTATTTTGTGCATATTCCTTAGTGGCAGTGATGCTAACCGAGTTCTATTTTGATGATAGTGGCTAGTGCCGGAAATGGCGCATGCCGGTAAAGACCATTGCGATATCGTGCTCGTCGGCCGCCGCAATGACTTCGTTGTCGCGCATCGAACCTCCGGGTTGAATTACGGCCGTGATGCCGCATTCTGCGGCCGAATCGATGCCGTCGCGAAACGGAAAGAACGCGTCCGATGCCATCACCGATCCCGTCACGGACAATCCTTCGTCGGCGGCCTTGATGCCGGCGATTTTAGCCGAATATACACGACTCATTTGTCCGGCCCCGACGCCGATCGTTTGACCGTTTTTACAATAGACGATCGCGTTGGATTTGACAAATTTGGCTACCTTCCAAGCAAACATCAAGTCGGCTAGTTCCTGGGTAGTCGGAGCGCGGCGGCTGACAACTTTTAGTTCGGCTTGCGCCACGGTGCCGTGATCGAGGTCTTGCACCAATAATCCGCCAGTCACTTTTTTGTAATCGAAGCCTGGCTCGTTACCGCTGGTCCAGATACCCGTTTCGAGCACCCTGACATTTTGTTTTTTCGCGAGAATAGCGCGTGCGGCGTTGTTAACTGTAGGCGCGATAATGACTTCGACGAATTGCTGTTCGATGATGGCCGAGGCGGTTGCTTCATCGAGTTCTCGGTTGAAAGCGATGATGCCGCCGAATGCCGAGGTTGGGTCGGTCGCATGGGCTCTGTCGTAAGCCTCTAGAATAGTGTCCGCAATTGCGACGCCGCACGGATTGGCATGTTTGACGATAACGCAGGCGGGCTGCTCCTCGAAGGACTTGACACATTCAAGCGCAGCGTCAGAGTCGGCAATATTGTTATAGGAAAGTTCTTTTCCTTGTATTTGATTCGCGGCGGCGATGCTTCCTGCGGACGGATTGCGCTCCCGGTAAAAAGCGGCCGATTGGTGAGGATTTTCACCATAACGCATGGTTTGTTTGAGTTTGAACTGCAAATTTAGGACTTCGGGAAACGTTTGGCCATTTACTTGGCCCAGGTAGGCTGAAATTGCGGTATCGTAATTTGCGGTATGTTGAAAACATTTCAAGGCTAGGCTGAAGCGTGTTTCTTGGGATAAGCCAATGTTGTTTTCTCTTAATTCCGACAAGATGGCTTCGTAATCCCTTGGGTCTACGACGACAGCGACGTCGTTATGGTTTTTGGCGGCCGCGCGAATCATTGTCGGTCCGCCAATATCGATATTTTCGATTGCGGTTTCCAGGTCGCAATCCGGTCTGGCGATGGTTTTTTCGAACGGATAAAGGTTGACCACAACCATGTCGATCGCAGCGATGCCGTTGGCGGCCATCACTTCATCGTCGATGCCGCGCCGGGCCAATATACCGCCGTGTATCTTCGGATGCAGGGTTTTGACTCTTCCGTCCATCATTTCCGGAAAACCGGTATAGTCGGAGACTTCAATAACAGGAATGTCTTGTTCAGCCAGGGCTTTTGCCGTACCGCCGGTAGATAAAACTTCAATGCCTAAGTCGTTCAGTGCTCGGCAGAGTTCAACGATGCCGTATTTGTCGGAAACGCTGACTAGTGCGCGAGTAACTTTTTTGTACATGAGTGGGGCCTCGGGTAAGGAGTGTTGATCGGTATCGAAAAGGGTTTCAGGTATCACTGGGCAGTTAAGCCACAAAAAATAGAAAGTTTATGAAGATCTTAGGGGGTTATAGAAAGGGTATTCATCGATAATCGACAATTCGATTAATGCCTTTTTCTTTTCGTGGTTAAATTTTTTTTAGGTAGCCCAGAAAGGTAATATCCTTGAACGAGAGCGGTATTAGTAAAATTAACCCAGCTTTAACAAAGCTAGCTCCATAATATTCTTTATTTTCAATATTCTATCTTTACTAAATGTTATGGCTGGGTTAAGAAATACCGTATTGGTCCAGTTTTTTACGTAAGGTGCTACGACTTAAACCGAGTACTTTGGCTGCCTTGGTTTGGTTGTAACCGGCATGCTGTAGCGTGACTTCCAGCAGCGGTTTTTCGACTTCACCGATGACCATTGCGTGGAGTCCTGCCGCATCATGACCGTTTAGTTGCGAAAAATAGAGCTCAATGGCTTGTTTGACCTGTGCAGACAACGGTATTGCGGTCGGTATTTTATTGTCAATATTAATCACCTTAGCGGATTGTTGAGTTGCTTCCATATTATGCAGCACGATGGTATGAAAAATGCCGGAATGCCGAGTCGATATGCTGAATTTGTTCGATCGGCTGTTGAGCTCGGTTGATAGCATTGCGAATTTCGACAGGTAAGATGCCGAGCCTGTCAAGATACCAACCGATATGTTTGCGCGCTATTTTAACACCGCTTAGGTTGCCGTAGAAACTATATAATTGTTGTACATGACTCAATAAAGTTTCGCGGGTCGAGTCGATAGTTTGCGATTCTAAGGGTTCGTCGCTATGTAAAGAATTGATTATGTCGCTAAAAATCCAAGGGTTGCCTTGAGCGCCGCGGCCGATCATTAGCGCATCGGCCCCCGTTTTTTTCAGGACATAACGAGCCTTGTCGGCCGAGTCGATGTCGCCATTCGCGATGACCGGGATAGCGATGTTTTTTTTGATTTGCTTGATGGTTTCGTATTCGGCGTTGCCATTGAATTTACAGGCGCGTGTTCGACCATGTATGGTCAGTGCGGCAATGCCGGCTTCTTCGGCTATTTTAGCGATAGCCGGCGCATTACGATTTTGTGGATCCCATCCGGTGCGGATTTTCAATGTGACTGGAACCGAAACTGCCTCGACGACGGCTTCGAGAATGCGTTTGACTAGATCCTCATCCCTCATTAGGGCAGAGCCGGCGGCGACTGCACAGACTTTTTTGGCAGGGCATCCCATGTTGATATCGATGATGTCGGCGCCCCGGTCGACGTTAAGTCTAGCGGCGTCGGCCATTTGCCGCGGATTTGTTCCGACAATCTGCACCGAACGAAGGCCCGTTTCGCCGCTGTGGTCGGCTTTTAATAAGGTGCGTTTATTGGTTTGCAATGACGGCAGGGAGCTGACCATTTCAGATACGGCAAGTCCCGCGCCAAATTGTTTGCAGAGCGTTCTGAACGGGCGGTCGGTAATTCCGGCCATTGGGGCGAGAATTAGATTGTTTTCGAGAGTATGCGGTCCTATTTGCATGGTTTCAAGTAAACAGTCAGCGGTTAGTGGTGAATAGTGAGTGGTGGCTTGGGACGTTGGGGCGTCTCTTGATCCAGAGAGTATGACTTCTAATATGGATTTCGTGAAAAATAATTTCCTGGAGCTATGAGTTTTGTAGCGGGTTCGGTAACTCGCTTAACAGGGCGCCGTGAATACGTCCGTGTAGGCTTGACGGCGGCTTTCCCTGCCGCCGACACCTGTCAATCGAGCAACCGAACCTGCTTGCCATGCATTAAAAATAGGGAAGTTATTTATGACCGAATCCATCGTGTTGTGGAATTCGCTATATAGGCTAAATCGCCCGCAAAACTTTTAGCTGCTAATCCATTATCCATTCACTATTCTCCATTTTTTATTCACTTTTCTCTTTTTCAACTTCGTCATTCCAGATGGGGTTAACGCGGTCTTCCGGGTTAAGCTTATCTTCATCATTTTGATAAATATGCCAGAACGATTTATCGATAGCGCCGTTTTTATAGTTTTCTTTTTTCTCGTGACCGAATGGACACCACCAATTTTCAACGATTTTGACCATGTAAGTATGCCACTCGAATAAGCCGACGCTGAGCGGGCAGTACCAAGTACAGTTGAATAGCCAATAAAGTTTCGATTGTGAAGGACTCAATTTGAATGTCGGGTCCATTGTAATTTGGTTTTTTAAGTTATAGCGGTGGGTCGAGCGGGCCGGCAAGAAGTCGGATAAGGTTTTGAGGTCTTCGGCGCCGATCAAGCGTAAATGTAGATAGGTTAAGTAAGCGCTAGCAAATACGAATGGTAACGTCAGTATCGGTAAATAAATCAACGGAACCCCGATCGCTCTTTTCCAAACAGGAACGTTTCGGTAATTGCGTCCGATGGCAACGCGGTGTGCGCAAGAATTGCAGGCTTTCATGGTTAATAGACCTCTTTATTAGGTGGTTTGATTGGGTCGTCGGATTGATTGGCGTCGGTGCTTTGATTTTCGTTGAGCAGTTGATAAATGCTCAAACAACCGGCACAGCAGAAGGGTAACTGTTTTGTAGGTGTGTCGAGTGTAAAGCCCTTTATTTCAACCGATTGGCCGCACAATGCGCATGGCGGCTTTGTTGCTTCAGTAGACATATAACGAAAAGGTCATAAGCTTGGAGAAACGGCGCAAAAAAACGTCTTTAGATAATCCGTTTCGGGTATTGCCGGGTGTATCGGGTGATCGGGGCCCTGTCCGCCGGCGGCAAAAAAAATTAAATGTCGATCTATATGGCGCGCCGAAGATCTTAGGATCTCGTGGAGCGCATCGCGTCCTAGATGGTGTGAACAGGATGCTGAAACCAGTATGCCGTTCGGAGATAATATTTGCAAGGCTAAATGATTGAGGCGCCGGTAGGCTTCATAGCCTTGCTTAAAATCTTTTTTGCGTTTGATCAATGCGGGCGGATCAAGGACGATAATATCGTAATGTCGGTTTTCTTGACGTGCTGTCTTCAGAAAATCGAAAACATCGCTATGCACGAACTTCATTTTTGTTTCCACGGCGTTTAATTGCGCATTGTTCGATGCAAGTTTCAGCGCATTTTCCGAGGCATCGACGCAAGTGACTTCGGAGGCTCCGGCGACGGCGGCAGGAATGCTCCAAGCCCCGGTATAGCAGAACAGATCCAATACGCTTCGTTCTTTACATAGTTGCATAAGACGATTGCGGCTGTCGCGATGGTCATAAAACCAGCCGGTTTTTTGGCCATCTTGAATATCGACTCTAAATAAGCAACCGTTTTCTTCAATGATCATTGTTTCCGGCAGGCTGCCGTAGATGATTTCATTGTCTAAAGGCAGACCTTCCAAAGCTCGTTGACTATTGTCGTTTTTCAATACGATGGCTTGCGGGTTAAATAATTCGATCAGGGCGGTTAGTAAGTCATTTCTGTGGCGCTCAATGCCAGCAGTCGTGATTTGCACCGATAAAACATCGCCGAAACGGTCCACAACCAAGCCGGGTAGGCCGTCGCTTTCTCCGAACACAAGGCGATAATAAGGTTTACCGAAGAGTTGTTCGCGCAGTTGCAATGCGGTACTTAGTCGTTTTTTAAAAAATTTGACGCTACAGCTCAAGTCGGACTTTCTGGATAATAAGCGCGCGCAAATCAAGGTGTGTGGATTGATATAGGCGCTGCCCAATGGTTTGTCATCAGCCGCAAGGATATTAACCAGTTGCCCGGGTTCAAAATCGTTGAGCGCGCTTCGTTTGGTGTCGATTTCATTACTGAAAATCCATAAATACCCTTGGCGCAAGCGTCGGTCTTCGTTTTTCTTTAAATAAATTTCAGGATGCGGCATGAATTAACCCAGCTTTAACATTTCTCTATCATAAGTTATTGAAAAAATATGTGATAATAAATCTAATGGCGCTACAAGGTTAAATTTGCATGATTTTTAATTTTGTTAATTCAGTAGCATAGGCCGTAGACACTACATTTGTTAATGCTGGGTTAAATAAGTTCGAAAGTATAGCCGCCGACCGAAGTGCCGGGCGCGGCGATGGCGAGACCGATTTCGATGGTTTCGTGAGGCGCGATTTTGTCGGTGCGGAAAGTTAAATTGTCCGGTGTAAATGCACGTTGCGCGAACGGTTCGCCGGAAAGCTTCAGTAACGTCAGTTTTACGCCCGGATGCGGTTGGGCGAATTCAGCCTGATTGTTGATGATGGCTTTAAAATAGTAATTTTGATCGGCTGTCAAGATCAGCGAACTCGCTAAAACCGAAAAGTCGGTCAGGTTTCTGTAATCGGGTAATGAACAGCCTAAATAAGAACACGCTTCAATGAACCAGGGTCTGAATTTTTCGTGTTGTAATGCCGAAGGACCTTGGAAATAGATAATTTGTCCGCACAACAGGATGAGGCCTGCGGCTGCGGATAAATTCCATAAAAGCGGGTTGGCGGGCTTTCGGTCTTGTACCCAAGGTAGTTGTTCTTCAGAGGGGGCCAATGGAACATCCGCCGGAGTTTCGCCGAGTCGTTGCAGTGCATCGAATTGCGTCGAGCAGTGGCTGCAGCGGATTATGCCCCGAGTTTCGCGTAATTGATCTATTGTCAACGTTTGCGGGTGGTGACATTCGGGGCATTGTGTGAACATCGCTTATTTATCTTTTCGTCCGTCCAGACGACACCAGTCCTCTTGGATTGCCGGCGGATTGAGTGTAATAAAAGGCCGGTACGCTGCGCTGACGGCTTCGGCTTGTT
Source organism: Methylotuvimicrobium sp. (assembly GCF_050611805.1). Taxonomy (NCBI): domain Bacteria; kingdom Pseudomonadati; phylum Pseudomonadota; class Gammaproteobacteria; order Methylococcales; family Methylococcaceae; genus Methylotuvimicrobium; species Methylotuvimicrobium sp. The sequence goes on along the minus strand of NZ_JBNGHF010000007.1, from coordinate 92,421 downwards.
CGTTCAAAATACCGGATAAAACCAAAGAGCCGGAGGGCGCGAGTAGTGCGGCGATCTTGCCGGATAATTCGATCAGCGGTTGAGCCAAAATATTTGCTATAACGATGTCGGCGGTGCGGGCTGCGAATTGTTCCGGTAAGTAGCATCGGATTTTATCGGCAATGCCGTTTTTTATCGCATTGTCGTGTGTCGCCGTTAGTGCCTGCGGATCGATATCGATAGCATGTGCTTCACGAGCGCCGAGCAACACAGCGGCAACCGCTAATATTCCCGATCCGCAGCCGTAATCGATGACGGTTTTGTCGCTCAGGTCATGTTCGGCAAGCCATTCCAGGCACAATGCGGTAGTCGGATGCGTGCCGGTACCGAAGGCAAGCCCCGGGTCGAGAGTCAGGCAAACCGTGCCGGGCTCTTGTTGCTCTTGTCCGGTCGGACAAACCCAAAGTCTATCGGCAAACTTCATCGGATGATAATGTTCCATCCAGGCTCTCTCCCAGGCTTGGTCTTCAAGAATCTCTGCCGACCACTCCTTGAGCGAATGCTGATTAAAAGCGTCGAAGACTCGTGCTTTAATGTCTTCCGGCTGGGTATCGAGTTCAAACAAAGCAATGACTTTTGTATTAGGCCAGATCTTGGTTTCGCCGGGCAGGGGCTCATAGACCGGTTGGTCTTCGGCATCCATGTAAGTAACCGAAACCGCGCCCAGATCGCTGAAATAATCAGAAAGTTCGGGCGCCGAGACTTCGTCGGTAATCACGCTTAATTGATGCCAAGACATAAAGCTATTATTGTTGATTAAAGAAGGGTATTTGCTAGAAATGCTTACTCAGCTGGAATCTTGCGGTCGGGTCAGCAATAGCGTAACCCGACCCAATCAAGCACGCTAGTTTAAGTCCAATAGCTTTTCAAGATAGTGAATGTTGCGTTGTCCGGCGATGAATCCGGAGTCGGTCATGATGTCTTTTTGGAGCGGTATATTCGTTTTTATACCGTCGATCACCATTTCGTTCAATGCGGTCGTCATTCTTGCAATCGCACTATTGCGGTTTTCGCCGTGCGCGATTAGCTTCCCGATCATCGAGTCGTAATAGGGCGGCACTTTGTAACCGTTATAAATGTGTGTTTCGCACCGAATGCCGGGGCCGCCTGGCATGTGGAATTGATGAATCGTGCCCGGGCAGGGCATGAAGGTTTTCGGGTCCTCGGCATTCAGTCGACACTCGATCGCATGACCTTGAATTTTGACTTGCTCTTGGGTAATCGATAAGGGTAAGCCGTAGGCGATACGTAATTGTTCCTTAACAATATCGAAGCCGGTGACCATTTCGGTAACTGGATGCTCGACTTGAACCCTCGTATTCATTTCTATGAAGAAGAATTCGCCTTTTTCATATAAGAATTCGAAAGTTCCGGCGCCCAGGTAGCCGATATCGCGGCAAGCTTTGGCGCACAATTCGCCCATACGGTTACGTTCTTCGTCGGTAATGCCGGGGGCGGGCGCTTCCTCGACGACTTTTTGGTGCCTGCGCTGCATCGAGCAATCACGCTCGCCAAGATGAATCGCATTACCGTGTGAATCGGCCATCACCTGGAATTCGATATGGCGGGGATCTTCTAGGAATTTTTCCATGTACACCGTATCGTTTCCGAATGCGGCACCCGCTTCCGCTTTCGTCATGGTAATGGCATTGATCAATGCGGCTTCGGTATGTACGGTACGCATTCCGCGTCCGCCACCGCCGCCGGAGGCTTTAATGATAACCGGATAGCCGATTTCCTGAGCCATTTGCAGGTTTTGCTTACTATTGTCGGTCAATGGATTGCCGTTGCCCGGTACACAGGGAATGCCGGCTGCTATCATTGCCTTTTTTGCGGCGATTTTGTCGCCCATTATGCGGATAGTATCTGCATTCGGACCGATGAAAACAAAGCCGCTTTGCTTTACTTTCTCCGAAAAATCGGCATTTTCCGATAGAAAGCCATAGCCCGGATGAATGGCTTCGGCATCTGTGACTTCGGCCGCGCTGATGATGGCTGGGATATTCAGATAACTATCGGTTGATGGAGCAGGGCCTATGCAAACCGACTCGTCGGCTAGCCTGACGTGTTTAAGATCGCGGTCGGCCACCGAATGTACCGCGACCACTTTGATACCCAGTTCACGGCAGGCGCGCAAAATGCGCAACGCTATTTCGCCTCGATTGGCGATGACTATTTTATCGAACATGATTAAATACCTTTGGGCTGTTATTCAATGACAAACAAAGGTTGGTCATATTCGACGGGTTGGCTGTTTTCAACCAATATTTGCGTCACCGTACCGGTTTTATCGGCTTCGATTTGATTGAGGATTTTCATCGCTTCTATGATGCAGAGAGTATCGCCAGCTTGAACCGATTGCCCGATATCGACAAAAGGCTTGGCGCCGGGAGAAGCGGACCTGTAGAAAGTGCCGACCATCGGCGATTTTACAATATGACCGGTTATTTTTTTCTCGGCCGGTTCTACAGGGCTTGGTGCGGGTGCCGAAGATAGGGCGGTCGGGGCGAATTGAGCCGGTGCGTAGTTCACTTGCGCGGCATTCGAGTAACGACTAATTCGGACGGATTCTTCCCCCTCACTGATTTCTAATTCGGCAATATCCGATTCTTCGATGAGCTCAATCAGTTTTTTTATTTTTCTAATATCCATTGTGTTATGTTCTCTTTGCTAATATCTCGTGAGCGGCCGTCAAGGCCAATTCGTAACCGATGGCTCCCAGTCCGCAAACAACTCCCACGGCAATATCCGAAAAATAGGAATGTTTTCTAAAAGCTTCCCGGGCATGTACGTTCGACAGATGCACTTCAATGAAGGGAATCTTGGTCGCCAGCAATGCGTCGCGTATCGCCACGCTGGTATGAGTAAAAGCTGCTGGATTAATAATGATAAAATCGACATCGTTGGAAAATGATCGATGAATCAGTTCCACGATTTGGTGCTCGGCGTTATATTGGTGAAAACGGAGCGCGTGACCAAGAGTCGAGGCGGATTTTTCCATCGCCAGCTGTATATCGGCTAAGGTTTTGCTACCGTAATGGGTAGGTTCTCTTAGGCCCAGCAGATTCAAGTTCGGACCGTTAATAACGCAAATATTCGCCATGCAATTGAAGTGCTAATTTAGATTCGGTGCCGATAATTCTCCCTAATTTAAGCACGTTTGTCCATATTTATGTCATTTAACACAAATACGCCGTAAAAACTGGATCTTTTAAGAACTTTGCCTGATTTATCGAATGATTTAACGTTTTCTCAGTCCATCAGAGGTTCGATGATTTCAACAATCTTGGCTCGAGATAATTGTCCGGGTTGCTTATGAATTATTCGACCTTCTTGATTAAAAATAAGGCTAAAAGGAAGGATTCCGGCAGAATTTCCCCATTGTTGAGTCAAGATGATGCCTTGGTCGCCGGCGATTAGCATCGGATAATTGATGTCGATAAAGTCGAGATAATTTTTGACCGATTCTTTAGTTTCGATAGCGATGCCGATAAATTGCAAGCCACGGTCTTGGTATTCTTGCTGCAAGGCAACAAATTCGGGGATTTCTTCGCGGCAAGGAGGGCACCAGGTTGCCCAAAAGTTGACGATGGTGATTTTACCTCGCCATTCGGATAGGCTGCGTTCGTTGCCGTTCAAATCGGGTAGTCGGTAATCCGGCAGTTCCATGGTTTCACTATGCGTTTCAGGCTGTGTTTTGTTTTGTAGCCAAATTCCGCCGGCTAAAGCGACAGCAGCAGCGATAATAAGTACCGTGGTTTGTTTCATAAATCAACTTGCCGTAGTATGTTTAAAAAAGCGTTGGCATCCTGATAGCCTATCACGCGTAAATGTTTTTTTTCGGTTAGGTCGGCACCGAAAAATAAAGTGGCCGGAGGTCCGACTAAGTTAAATTTTTTCAGCAAGGCTTGATGTTCAAAATTGTTTTCCGTGACGTCCGCCTTCAATAAAACGAAGCGATTCAGTTCTTGTTTGACTTCAGGGTGCATAAAAGTATACGCCTCCATTTCCTTACATGAGACACACCAGTCGGCATAAAAGTCGAGCATGACCGGTTGATTGTTGCGGGCTGCCGTTTCTATACGGTTTTCAAGCTCCTGTAGCGAGGCGACTTTTACAAAGGGCAGGGGGCTTTCGGCCTCGGCTGTGCTTGCTAAACTCAGTCCCTGTAAAGGTTTTAGCGGGTTATGGTTGCCCATGCCTAAGCCGATCAATAACAGGACGCCGTAAGTCAGCATCACGACTCCGGCACCTTTCCAAAGCTTTTTCCAACCGCCTGCATTTTCGCTCAACGGGTCGATCGCTTTCAGGTAAATGGCCGGTATGATCAGTAATAAGGCCCATAGGAACATCGTGATATCGGGTGGCAAAATACGGTCCAGCATCCATAAGGCGACAGCTAGCATAATCACGCCGAAGACCGCTTTGGTTGCATTCAGCCATTGACCTGCCTTCGGTAATAGTTTTCCGGCCGATGCGCCGAGTATCAATAGCGGTACGCCCATACCGAACCCCATCGCGAATAATGCGATGCCGCCGAGCACTGCATCGCCGGTTTGGCCGATATAGATTAATGCGCCGGCCAACGGAGCCGCAACGCAGGGGCCTACGATCAAAGAAGATAGCGAGCCCATGATCGCCGCGCTCCAAAACGAACCGTCACGGTGTTTATCGCTGGATTTATGCAGTCGAGTTTGAATCGATGCGGGCATTTCTAGGTTGTAAAAGCCGAACATCGACAGCGACAACAATACGAAAATACCGCTAAATAGCGCGATAATCCAAGGTTGTTGAAAGGTCGTTTGTAGATTGCTGCCGAATAATGCTGCCAAGACACCGAAAACCGTGTAGGTCAATGCGGAGGCGGTGACGTAACTCAGTGATAAAAGAAAGGCGCGGCTAGTGGTTACCCTGTTGCGTTGACCGACGATGATGCCGGATAAAATCGGTATCATCGGAAAAATACAAGGTGTGAAAGACAGTAACAACCCGAAGCCGAAAAAGGACAGTAATGTTAGCCAGAGCGTGTTTTGATGCAAAGATTGTACGATGCGGTCTTGTTCGGATTGCGGTTGGTCGATCCGAGTGCTTGTAAAGGAATTAATCGGCGTCGATACCGATGCGGTCATCGGTAGAACCAATGGCGTGCTTTGCGCCATCGGAGGATAGCATACGCCTCGATCCGCGCAGCCTTGAAATCGTGCTTGAAGGATAATATTTTGTTGATCCGCTTGATAGCGGTTAATCGGCAGGTCGAAGCTTAGGTCATTACGGAAGATTTCAACGTCGCCGAATTCCTCATCGTGGTAGGGTGTGCCTCTGGGCAAAGTGAAGTTGCCGATTTTTACTTTTTCGGAATCTAGGATATCGAATTGAAATTTGTCGCGATATAGATAATAGCCTTCCGCAATTTGCCAATTGACGGTCAACGTATTCGGGTCCTTGACCGAAGCGAAAAAGCGGAAGGCTTGTTCCGCCGGAAGCAATTCATCCTGGAACAGATTTAGCTTTAAGTCGCTCAGGCCCTGAACTAAGCCGAAAATCGAGCCGGTTTTCGCGGAAGTATCTTGAGGCGGTAGGTCTACCGTCAGTGCGGTCTTTTGAGGAGGATAACAAATGCCGATATCGGCGCAACCCTGATGTTTAACCGTCAATTGTAAAGTATTAAGCGCATTGTCTAGCTTGATGAACGGTACTTCAACGGTGAGTTCGTTTCGATAAATGACCATGTCGCCGAAAAACTCGTCATGCTTGGTTTTTCCTGGAGGATAAGTGATATCGTCGAGTGTAATCCGTTCTGACCGGCTTTCAATGCCCAATTTATCACGGTATAAATAGTAGCCGTCAGCGATCTGCCAGGTTAGAACGATTTCATTCTTTGCATTGGTCTTGGCAGTGAGTTTGAAAGCTTGTTCTTGCGGCAGTAAATCGCTTTCGCTGATGGCAAAGGCGGCTTGATGAAAAGTTGCAATCAGGCAAAGCAGTATTATTTTGATAGGCATGAATCGATCCATTTCAGATACTCAGGCAAAGCGTGTTCGACAGAGACCGCGACGATCTCGGGAAGTTCATAGGGATGCGCCTCTTGTATGCGCTGTTCCACTTGCGGGTAAATATCGCGTCGTGTCTTAACTAGCAACAGGCATTCCTGGTCCGTTTCGATTTGATCTTGCCAGCGATAAACGGAAGTCAATCCTGGAAAAATATTTGCGCAAGCGGCTAAATTTTCTCCGATTAATGTTTGAGCGATTGAGCTTGCCGTATTCTGATCCGGACAGGTGCAAAAGAGAATAATGTGATTCGACATAACGAGAGACTCGGTCAATTTGTTCTGGAGTTTCGGTTTTAAAATCCCTATATTGTACCGTTTAATTAGGGATAAGGTCTCGATGCGATTTTTCGCTGACCTTGGTTCATTAATCTTGAGCGGGTGAAAATGGGTTTATAACTTTCGTACTTTAAGTTTCGGTAGTGCCCAAGGACACCCGGTGCCGGATTTTGATCTTAGAGTAGGTATAATTGATTTAAAAGGGGAAACTTTCCGGGGTTATCTGTTTCCAATGTGAAGTTTGTTTAGGAATTTTAAATGAAAGTTTTTCAAGTTGTTTTTTTGTGTTTTTTGATCATTCCTTTTTTGGAGATTTATTTGCTGCTGACCATCGGCGGCTTGATCGGTGTCTTTCCGACGGTTTTTTTGGTGGTATTTACTGCCGTATTGGGTGCGGCTTTGTTAAGACAGCAAGGTTTTGCGACCTTAAGGCGTTTTCAAGATAATTTGAACCAGGGTGTCGTTCCCGCTTACGAAATGATCGAAGGACCTATATTGTTGGTTGGTGGAGCATTGTTATTGACTCCTGGGTTTTTTACCGATGTGCTTGGCTTTGCATGTCTAATTCCTCAGCTGCGCGGCAAAATTGCCCGTTATGTGATTGAGAATCATCTGATACAGGCTGGTAGCGCGGTTCATCCTGGTCAATCTAAAGATAATAATGTCTTGGAAGGCGAATATAAAAAGGAGGAATGACAGGGCTTTATGTTATTACCAGCTTAATCTACGTCCCTGTAGAATTTAAGCGCTTATTCGCTGCTTTCCGAGACCCCGCTAGTGCAAGTGTTCTTATTGAGTCCGGAATAAACAGGACACCAACCGAAAAAAGAGGTTCCGATCAATACGGTTCCTATCAGTAATAAAAAGATTTTTGCGGTAAATAAAGATATCAGTACCAATGCCGCGCCTCCGAACATGCGGTATTTTTTATCCTTATCGCCAAGATTGTGTTCGAATTTTATCATGCGTTTAAAATCGAAGCTCATTGTAAGTCCCCTCTGCTAATTAATGTTGGTTATTAAAGCCCGGTCCGGCCGTCATTATTGCTTTCCTTAAACGCGCATAGCTTATAGAAATGTTTCAACGATAACAAATGGATATTACTTCAATTATTAATCCTCTCAATGATGCTCAACGCGAGGCGGTATCGGCACCTTCCCGCGCAATGTTGGTTTTAGCCGGCGCCGGCAGCGGCAAGACTCGGGTCTTGGTGCATCGCATCGCCTGGCAGATTCAAGTCGAAGGCCATTCGCCGCATAGTATCTTGGCTGTCACCTTTACTAATAAAGCCGCAACGGAAATGCGCACCCGTGTAGAAGATCTGCTTAATATTTCGGCACGCTCGATGTGGATAGGTACCTTTCATGGGCTTGCGCATCGCCTGCTTAGGCGTCACGCAAAAGATGCCCAACTTCCCGAAACTTTTCAAGTCATGGATTCGGACGATCAGTTGCGACTGATCAAGCGCCTCTACAAAAACTTGAATTTGGACGAGGCCAAGTGGCCGCCTAAGCAAGCTCAATGGTATATCAACGGGCAAAAAGACGAGGGTATTAGGGCCAAGCACATGTCGGAAACCGGGGATTTTTTCCAGCGACAAATGCTGGCGATATATAAGGCTTATGAAGAAGTCTGTCAGCGCTCCGGTTTGGTCGATTTTGCCGAACTGTTGTTACGCGCGCATGAACTGCTGCGCGATAATCCCGAAATTCTGAGTTTTTATCAACAACGCTTCCGGCATGTGCATGTCGACGAATTTCAAGATACCAATACGATTCAATATGCTTGGTTACGTTTGTTGACGCAAGACCGCGATAATCTGTTCGTGGTCGGCGATGACGACCAATCCATTTACGGGTGGCGCGGCGCGAAAATTGAAAATATCTTCCGTTTTCAAAAACATTTTCCGAATCATAAAGTCGTCAAACTGGAACGAAACTACCGCTCGACCGGCCATATTCTGAAAGCGGCCAATCGGGTTATCGAGCATAACGAAGGGAGGATGGGCAAGGAACTTTGGACCGAAAGTGGCGACGGCGAACCGATTTCGGTCTATGCCGCGTTCAATGAGCAGGACGAGGCTTATTATGTCGTCGAGCGTATCCGGAAATGGGTCCATGAAGGCGGTTCGCGAAGCGATATTGCGATTCTTTACCGCTCCAATGCGCAATCGCGCCAGTTCGAGGAAAAGCTGATCGCGACCAGTATTCCGTATCGGGTCTACGGCGGCTTGCGCTTTTTCGATCGAGCCGAAATCAAGAATGCCTTGGCCTATTTGCGAGTCATGGCCAATCCCGATGACGATGCCTCTTTTGAACGCGTAATTAATACGCCGACGCGCGGTATCGGGGCTAAATCATTGGACGACATTCGGGTATTGGCGCGGGATAAGAATTTATCGCTTCGGCAGGCGGTTGAGTTTGCGATCGCGCAAAAATTGACGACGCCAAGGGCTGGGAATGCCATGTCCGGATTCATTGCTTTAGTTCGGAGTTTGGCCGAACAGACGCAAGGTTTACCGTTGTTCGAGCAAGTTAAGATCGTCGTCGAAAAGTCAGGTTTGATCGAGTTTTATAAAAAAGAAAAAGGCGATAAGGGCGAGGCCCGCGTCGAAAACTTGGAAGAATTGGTCAATGCCGCTCGACTGTACGAGTACGATCAGGATAACGAAGAAAGCCTGAGCGAACTGGATATGTTTTTGGCGCATGCGGCGCTCGAAGCCGGCGAAATGCAGAGCGATGCCGAGCAAGATTGCGTACAGCTAATGACTTTGCATGCTGCTAAGGGCTTGGAATTCAAGCGGGTGTTTTTGGTTGGTTTCGAGGAAGGTTTGTTTCCGTCGCAGCAATCGGTCGAGGATCCGGGGCGCTTGGAAGAAGAGCGCAGGCTATGTTATGTCGGCATGACCCGCGCAATGGAAAACTTGTGTTTGACCCATGCCGAGTCACGGCGTTTGTGGGGTCGCGAAACCTATCCGAAGCCTTCGCGCTTTTTGCGAGAAATTCCGACCGAAACGCTTCAGGAAGTCAGGATGCGCGCTCAGGTCAGCCGTCCGGTTTCATTCACCGGAAACATGGATAGTCATGAGCCGGGGACATACAAGTTAGGGCAGCGGGTCCGCCATGAAAAATTCGGCGAAGGTGTGGTGCTGCAAAGAGAAGGCAGCGGCGCACAGGAGCGCATTCAAATCAATTTCCAACAGGTCGGTATTAAATGGCTGATGTTGTCATATGCTAAGTTGGAAGAAGTAGGGGTTTCGTGATAAATAACGTCCAGGAACTATGAGCGTCGTTGAGGGTTCGGTAACTCGCTTGGCAGTACGCCGTGAATACGTCCGTGTAGGCTTGACGGCGGCTCTCCATGCCGCCGACACCTGCCAATCGAGTTACCGAACCCTCCGTAAAATAGGGAAGTTATTTACGACCAAATCCTAGGGGGGGTTAACACACATAGTAGTCCGGATGGAGCTTAGCGCAATCTGGGAAGTTCGGAGCTACGCCATTCTCGTATTCCGCTACGCTGCATACGGGCTACATGCTTTATAGTCGGGACCTCTTGTCGGTTAGGCACCGTGGAAAGGTTCGTGATGCGCGCCCTACGACCGCTGAAAATCTTGGAAACGGAGCGCTTTAGGCTATGCAGGGCAGAAAAATGCTCCCGCTGTCAATTGCCGACGATTTGGAGGCAGGAGGTAGAACAACGCAGAAGCAGTTGCCGAGAAGCAAAAATCTGTCCTGCCGCCAACATCCTCGCCAAGCATGTTCCATACCCTCAAATTGGGAATTGCTGGTCTAGTGAGGTTGTTTTGTTTAATTGTTGACTATGTAAAGGTCAGTATTCAAAGCAAAGCTACCATTATTTTGGGAAGGAATTTCGTGGGAACCCCGATATGTCGGGTTTTAACCGCGCTGGGCGTTAGTTATTCTGTTCTGGTTAATGGCAAAAATGCACTGTTTGTTAAGGTATTAGTACATTCAGATTTGCATGAGCACCAAGTGGCGTAATATTTGCTGTTAATAATTAAGTAAAAAGGTTATACCCATCGTAGATCAAAATGAAGTACGAAAGGTATATTTACGACCAAATCCTTACTTAGTTCAACCAAAAAAAGAATAACGATCATGATAATTAGTCTTAAGAAAGTCCTTTCATACCTACTGCTACTCACGACCTTCTCATTGGTGGCGTGTGACAAAGTCAGCGTCACACCTGAGGAAGCCCGAGAGATCGCCAAGGAAGCCTATATCTACGGCAATCCAGTGGTGGACAACTATCGCATTCAGTATGCCTACTTCGTGGACGAGCAGAGCCCCGAGTACAAGACGTCGTGGAACCAGATATTCAATATGGCACGGGTGTTCACATCGGACGACAAAGCGATCCAGACCGCCAATTCGGATACGCCTTATTCCTTCATCGGCATGGATCTGCGGACTGAGCCGTTGGTTCTCACCTTGCCTGTCATTGAGAAGGAGCGTTACTTCTCGGTGCAGTTCATCGACTGGTACACGCACAACTTCGCCTATGCCGGGAGTCGCACCACCGGCAATAACGGAACCGTACTTCTTGTTGCCGGGCCGGACTGGAAGAGTGAGGCCCCCGAGGGGATCACGAAGGTAATACGTTCGGAGACGCATTTCGTCTTTCTAGGGTACCGAACGCAGTTGTTCAACCCTGCTGATCTCGACAACGTGAAAAAAGTCCAGGCCGGCTACAAGGTCCAGACTCTCTCGGACTATCTGGGTAAGCCGGCACCCTCGCCAGCCCCGGAGATTGCATGGATGAAGCCGCTCTCGGTCGACGATCAAAAGACCTCGGTGGAGTTCTTCAATGTCCTGAACTTCGTCCTGGAGTTCTGCCCGACGGTGCCTTCCGAGATAGACCTCATGGCTCGCTTCGCGAAGATCGGCGTGGGAGCCGGCCAGCAGATTGATGTCGAATCCCTGTCACCCGAAATGAAGCAGGCGCTCGAGGACGGTATCGCCGATGGCTGGAAGGAGCTGGAAAATCTAGAGAAGACCGACATCGCTTCGGGCAAGGTGACCAGTGGCGACCTGTTCGGCTCCCGTGAATATCTTAAGAACAACTATCTTCATCGCTTTGCCGGTGCGGTACTCGGTATCTACGGTAACTCGAAAGACGAGGCGATCTATCCGCTCTACCGAGCGGATGCCGATGGTGAGCCCCTCGACGCGTCCAAGCATAACTACATCTTGCGATTTGAGCCGGGCCAATACCCCCCAGTCCATGCGTTCTGGTCGGTGACGATGTACAACTTGCCCGAGAGCCTGATGGTTGCAAATCCCATCGATCGCTATCTGATCAACTCGCCGATGCTCCCTGCTCTCAAGAAAGATGCAGACGGCGGTTTGACGATTTACATCCAAAAGGACTCCCCAGGCACGGAGAAGGAGGCCAACTGGTTGCCCGCGCCTGATGGACCGTTCTGGATTCCCATGCGAATCTACTGGCCAAAGCCCGAGGCCCTCGACGGCACATGGAAAGCCCCCTCGCTGACAAAGCTGTAATAAGCGATGGGAATGCATCATGGTTGCGATGTATCCAACAGTTGGACAAGACACAAGCACTCGGACAGTCAAAAGCTATGTTGCGCTTCGCTTTTGACTGTCGCTGATTTACGAAGTATAACTGCCGTTAGAATTATTACGTCCCATTTGCTGTACAAGTTTGAATTTTGAGCTTGTATACTCATCGTAGATCAAAATTCGGCACTGGGTGCCTGCCGTCAGAGAACGCCGTGAATACATCCATGCTGGTCCCTCACCTAGCGTTAGGTGAGGGATCGGACACCCCGGCGCCTCCTTAGGTACTGCCGAAATTTGAAGCGCGAAAGTTATAGATAATGAGGTTTACGTTTGCAAAGGGCTTGGACGCCTGTTGCGTTCAGCGATATTTTTCGGAATTTGGCGTAGATATTTGGGCATTGACTACAATAGTCTGTACAGGCACTCTTATAAGTCAATGCCCGAGCAGTTGGCATGTGTTGTAGACCGTTCGTGCGGAGCCAAGTCGAAGCATGAAGGGTCTACAACACTTTCACCAGTTCGGTAAAGCCTCAATGCTCTTTTTAGGTTTATGCTGTAAACAGCTATAAATTTTTTTAAATAACCACCAGGAGTGGCAAGTGAACAAATATATGCATATCGGCACGATACTCTTAGTTTCAGTACTAACCGGTTGTGCCACAAAATCCACCACCCAGTTTGAAGCCTTTCAATCGGCCGATTTGAACGAACTCGTAAAAATCGGTTCGATAGTGCAAAAAACCGATAGTTTTCTGGTTTTGAATGACTCGTCTTCGTCCATGCGTACTCGATATGAAGGAGTGGCTGATTTGAGAGGTACTAAATTCGATGTCGAGAAAAATCTGCTCAATCGTTTCAATATGTCGATCCCCGATATTTCATTGTCGTCGGCTCTAAGGAGCTTCGGTTTTGGACCTTGTCTCGACTGGGGTGCAACCAAGTTGAATCAGCCTCTGCAAACCTATTCTGCAAGTTCGTTCGATTCCTCAATCCGCTCTCTTGAATGCGCAGGAGGAGGAACACCATTGGCTAGCGCTGTTAACGCAAGCAAGCAAGACCTCACGTCGGCTCCCGGCAATATCGCAGTGATAGTATTCAGCGATGGCATGGATGAAGTTTCGCCGGTACCTGCTACCAAGGCTTTAAAAGCCAAGTATGGCGACAGACTTTGCGTCTACAGCGTTTGGGTGGGTAACAAAAAAGATGTTTCGGGTAAGAGAAATCTACTCAACATGACCAATATTGCAAAATGTGGCTTTAGCACACAGACCGAAGCGATTGCCACTCCCCAAGGCATGGCCGATTTCGTCAAGAGAGTGTTCTTTAAACCCGGAACACCCGAAGTGGTAGACAACGACGAAGATAAGGATGGCGTTGTCGATAGTAAAGATAAATGTCCCGGCACGCCAAGAGGTGCGATTGTCGACAAAGACGGTTGTTGGGCATTTCATGGACTGTTGTTCGACTTCGACAGCGACAAAGTCAAATCTCAGTATGATCCGATGATACAAAATGCCGTCAAAGTGATGAGGCTCAATCCGGAATTGACCGTCGAGATTCAAGGCCATACCGACAGCATCGGTTCGGACGACTACAACCAAAAATTGTCGGAGCGCCGAGCGAAGTCGGTTAAAAACGAACTCGTCAGACAAGGTATAGATAGCCGTCGCATGAGTGCCGTCGGTTTTGGCGAATCGCAGCCGGTTGCTTCGAATGAAACCGATGAAGGGCGAGCCTATAACCGCCGGGTGACCTATATCAGAACGGACAAATAACGAGAGAAAACCCATGATCTTGACCGTTCGCCCTTGGTTCGCTCGAAGGGGGAACGGTTTAGTGTAGTGATAAAGAGGAACGTAATGGGCATGGAATAAATCAGGGAATTATGGGTGCGAATTCATTCGCACTGTGCGGATAATTCCGTACCTACACCGGAATTCATCCGAACACTTGAGGAAGTTATTTTGTGAAAATCCTAAACTGCCGCTTTTATCAGAGGAGAGATTTTTGAGCAACTCTCTTTATCCTTCACTTTAACAAATCAATACCCGCGTCCGGCTCAATAGTTTGTCACGCCAAATCGGCCGCCCGGCAACGCTGGATGATATTCTCGATTCCGAATTGAATGAATTGGCAAACCTGGGGTTCGACTGGATTTACTATACCTTTCGCACTTCAAATTTCGGCAATACCAGAGGAGGCGTCGGGGTGTTCGACAAAGGCTTTGCCAGCATGGAGCTGGCATAGAGCCTACAGGGACGTATTTACGGCGCCCTTTGACGGACACCCCGGCGCCGAATTTTGATATACGATGAGTATACCTTAGCGTCTGGCAAACCGGGGCCCCAGGGCGCAAGGTCTCCCGTTCCAATCCGCAATGGCTCGCCGAATATCGAGAACTGTTACCGGATTTGCAGGAAGACGATATTTGTGGATCCGGATTTGCAATAACGGCTTATGTTTCCGATATTCGAGTAGGGGATGAAGATGCATTGATACGCCTGCGCGACCGTCTTCATGACCGAGGTTTAAAATTAATGCTGGATTTTGTGCCCAATCATACCGCTCCGGATCATCCTTGGGTAAAGGCATATCCGGAGTATTATGTTTCCGGCACGGAGGAACAACTTGCCGTCCAGCCGCAAAACTATATCAAATTGGACCTACCCCAAGACCTGAGTATTCTGGCTTACGGGCGCGATCCTTATTTTGACGGTTGGCCGGAACCTTGCAGCTCAATTACGGCAATCCTGACTTGCAGGCCGCCAAAGCAGAGGAATTGTTGAAAATTTCCCGGTGCTGCGACGGTTTGCGCTGTGACATGGCGATGCTGGTTTTACCTGAGATCTTTGAGCGGACCTGGGGCATCGCCGCTGAACCTTTTTGGCCTATGGCGATTCGCAAGGTGAGAGAGGAACATCCGGATTTTGTATTCATGGCGGAAGTCTACTGGGATTTGGAATGGACTCTGCAACAGCAAGGATTCGATTACACTTACGACAAGCTTCTTTACGACCGTTTACGTGAGCAACATGCGCGCCCGGTGCGGGAGCATTTCTGGGCTGATCTGGAATATCAGAAAAAATCCGCACGTTTTTTAGAGAATCATGATGAGCTTCGTGCCGCTACGGCTTTTTCCTCTCAGGTACATCAAGCCGCCGCAGTTTTAACCTACTTTTGTCCCGGTTTGCGTTTCTTTCACGAAGGTCAATTACAAGGATGGCAAAAGAAAATTTCCGTCCACCTCTGCCGAGGCCCTGAACAACCTTCCGATCAAGATTTTCAAGCGTTTTACCGTCGCTTACTCGAAACGATTCGACACTAATACTTTCACAAGAACGGAGACATAAGAGATGCAGAACGATAGCCACTCAATCACCACTAACGACTTTACACGGAAGGCCCTGGAAACATCTATTAAAATCGGTCTTGTGTTTCTGTTACTGGTCTGGTGTTTTAATATCGCCAAGCCTTTTATAAATCCTTTGGCCTGGGGAACCATTATCGCGGTAGCACTTTATCCGATGCATCTGAGACTATCGCAAATATGTGGTTCGAGGGAGAAACTGTCGGCTGGTTTCATTACAACCGTGCTTTTGCTGATTATTCTCGGACCGTGTGGAATTTTAGTGTCTATGCTTGGGAATGAGATGCAGGAACTTATCCAGAGGCTCCATCAAGAGACATTCAGACTGCCTCCGCTCAACGAAAAAGTGGCCAGCTGGCCGTTAATCGGAAAGCCAATCTTCGGCTTTTGGCAATATGCTTCAAATCATCTCGATGAGACGGTCAAGACCTATGCGCCGCAATTAAAGGAACTCGGCAAGTGGTTGTTTGCCTTGAGTGCAATGGCACTGACGGCAATCTTGCAATTGTTGGTGTCGGTTGTCATCAGTGGCTTGCTGCTTGTCAACGGCAAAGGCGGCCATCTGCTTGCTTTAAATATCGGGCGGCATATTGCCGGGCAAAAAGGCGAGGAATTGACAGGCTTATGTATCGCCACTATCCGCGGCGTGGCTCGTGGTGTCTTGGGCGTGGCATTGATCCAGGCTGTATTGGCCGGTATGGGGTTCTTTTTTGCCGGTTTGCCCGGAGCGGCCGTCCTGACAATCGTATGTCTGTTCCTTGCCATAGTCCAGTTGCCGACTTTTATTTTACTTTTTCCGAGTATTATCTATGTCTTTTCAACACATGAAACAATGACTGCAAGTTTGTTTGCGGTGTGGATGTTGGGAGTGGGGCTGTTGGATAATATACTGAAGCCGCTGTTGATGGGGCGTGGCCTGGATCTGCCGATGTCTGTCGTGTTCATTGGCGCTATAGGCGGCATGCTGTTTTCAGGAATTATCGGGCTATTCGTCGGCGCGGTTGTCCTGGCTGTGGGTTATAAATTATTTCTTTCCTGGTTGCAGGATTAGCGTTTGAAGACTTCCTCTTATTCGCCCATCCCAATGATAGCTTTAATATCGGCTATGTTCGTGTTGGCAGTTGAAAAAGACATTGAAAGCGTCATCCCGGCGGGGATTGCCGGGATCCAGGCTACAAGGACGTGAAAGCTACTCGCCATCCATGGCTTCTGGGTCACGGCAGTCCATGCCGAGGCGACGCCAACTATTAACGCAAACATAGCCTTAATATCCCCTAATTGACCGGATCAATCGTGTGATCTGGTCGTCTTCGGTTCGGTCAATATGAGCTAAACCTAAAAAGAGCGGTTGAGTGTCTCAAACTACCGTTCGCCCTGAGCCCTTCGGCTACGCTCAGGAGAGCCTTGTCGAAGGGTGAGGGGTAGTTTGAGGCTTCACCAAGCCGGTGAAAGTGTTGTAGACCCTTCATGCTTCGAGTTGGCTCAGCACGAACGGTCTACAACACATGCCAACTGCTCTTTTTAGGCTAAAGGATTCGCCAAGTAGGTCTACTTTGTCAGATTTAAAAAAAGCCGTCATTCCCGCTAGGATACCCAAAGGGCCCACGAGCGGGCCTCTAGTGCCATGGACGGCAAGCTCCGACCATCCCTGCCGGAATGACGAGAATCTGACATAGTATAGAACTAAGGAGCTTATTTCATTCCCATTCCTAAGCGGTTCTTGATTATTCGCTAAATCTCAATCGAGGGCCTCAGTGCGCCATGTCAACCAATCATTCCCGTGAACAATAATCAAGATACTAAGCTTTTTATAATACGGAGTTTGGCCTAAGGTCCAATATCCCCGAACTGTGATTATTGCTACTTTAACAGCAGATAAGGTTAAAAGGCCTTAATGAACGACCTATCTTGATTTCACTTAGGGTTCTAATCTAGCTCTGCAAACGAAATCGACAAGCTGCTGTTTGTTTATCGTTCTCGGAAAGCCAAGCTCGAGTCTTAGTTCTACTTTGTCATATTTACTCAAGGGCGACCTCCGAACGTCGATAGCGGGATTTCATGGCTTGTTCTCGCAATCGGTTGCGCTTGTTAATGACGTCGGCGAGCACAACTGTCGACGCGGCAAGAGGTGTGTTAAGGCCGTGGCCAGATCGTTGAACGAGAGCATAGGCCATTGCTGGCGGCCGGCTTTGTGAGCTGGTATAACCACGAGCATCGGCACAGCGGCATTCAATATGTAACGCCTGAGCAACGTCATACGGGTGAAGACCGGGAGACCTTGAAGCAACGCCAAGCCGTTTATGAGGCCGCTAAG
The DNA here is from genome assembly GCF_050611805.1 of Methylotuvimicrobium sp. NCBI lineage: Bacteria > Pseudomonadati > Pseudomonadota > Gammaproteobacteria > Methylococcales > Methylococcaceae > Methylotuvimicrobium > Methylotuvimicrobium sp. Next base: position 74,827 of record NZ_JBNGHF010000007.1, on the reverse strand, counting down.
GGCAAAAAACCGGAGCTCTGGAGCCATCGCCCGAAACTGGGATTGGCAAGCAGAAGTCTGTTTAAATCCCGATAAACCGATCGATAATGCGGTGAAAAACACCGACACTACCGTTCATTAATTTTCAACTCATGCGACAACTACGTTGACATTTACCGAGTTTGAGGCTTCACCAAGCCGGTGAAAGTGTTGTAGACCCTTCATGCTTCGACTTGGCTCAGCACGAACGGTTTACAACACATGCCAACTGCTCTTTTTAGGATCAAATAGTTTAAGAGCTAAATTTAACAGGAGATAACTTTGAAAATGAATAAACAAACCAAGCCGTTGAGCGAATTAGTTGTGTTGTTTAGCGTGATGCTGCTAGTTGCAGGATGTACAATCGGTAGGAAGGAGACTAACCAGCTAAAGGCAGAGGTAGTCAATCCTGCGCCGGATGCGGGCTTTATCGAGCGTCCCGAACAGCAGTCCAAACGAGCGGATTTGCCTTTCCAAAAAGTTTGGATCAAGCCCGGTTTTGATGCATCGTCATATAAGGAATTGGTTGTGGCTCCGGTCAATACACAGTACATGATGGAAATGGACTGGCTTCATCAGCTTAGCTCGGCGAATTTGTTGCGCGACGTCAAACAAGATATCGAAGAATTGGCCCGGTATTTTCGCGATCAGGTGATCAAGGAGTTCAGAGAAGACCCCAATCATCGCTTTCAGTTAATCGAATTTGCGAATCAACATCGACTGCCTTCGTTGCGGCTCGAGCTGGCTCTGATCGAGATCGATCCTTCGCAGCCGGCCCTGCATGCAGCCGGTTGGTTGACGTTTGGCGGGGGCACCGCAGCGGGCGTTGTCAATCAACGCAGAGCCGCATTTGAAGGTCGTTTGCGTGACATGCAAACCGGCGAAGTGGTTGCCACTTTTGCCGATCGGGATATGCAAGACGCCGGACCGCTCGATTTGACCCGTCTGACTTGGTATGGCCCGGCGAAGGGCATTATGGATAAATGGGCCAAGCAGTTCGTGCAAATCGCCAATCGAAGGCCAGGCGAGATGGTGACCGACGAAACTCCGTTTACCTTGAGACCCTTCTAAACCTTTACAAGGAACCCACCTGGATAGACCATGAATTTGATCAATAAACTGAAGCATGAAATCAAAGAAGTAGGACTGGTAATGTTATATTTCTTTTTTTGCTTTTGCGTGATTTTGACGTTGAAAAAACTTCTGCTCATCGATTATCAGGTTGAAGTTAAGGTCATTTCTACAGCAGCCATCAGCGCTTTCATAATTGCAAAGGTCGTGATCATTCTCGATCATACCTCTGCCGGCAAGCGGTTTGACGCCCGCTATCCGCTTTGGTTTGTGGTTATGTATAAGACGCTGGTGTATTTAGTGGTAGCGTTTTTCGTGTTTTACCTGAAGAGACTATACGATGCCTATCAAGTGACCGGACTGATCGATCAAGCTTTTGACGAAGTGTGGGAGCATAGAAAACGGAACGTCATGCTATTGAAGCTGATTTGTATCGGGTTGACTTTTTTGGGCTATCACCTTTACGCCGGCTTGGATCATCGTTTGGGGGAAGGCACGTTGCGCCGAAAAATTTTTGAAAGCCCGAATCCCGGCAATTGAAGGCAAGAGTGTGGCATTCGAAATCTTCGGCATTGTTGGCGGTGTTTACGCGGCTGTCCGATCGGCACTATGTTTTGATCAAGGGGAGGATTTTCGAAAGTCATCCCCTTGGATCAAACTTGAATGGTACGGATGCTGAAATCCCTCGACAGTGAGATGTTGATGAATACTGATAAAGCTGTTATTGCCGTCATAGATGATGAAGAGTCCGTTTGCAAGGCTCTTGAGCGTTTGTTGCGTTCTGCCGGGCTTAGGGCAAATACATTCCTTAACGGTGCGGATTTTCTCAGTTTTTTGGAAACCAACCGACCGGATTGTGTAGTGCTCGATTTGAACATGATGCCCATGAACGGTTTAGAGGTTTTAAAGAGCCTGGCTATGAAACGTTTGGGCTTGCCGGTGATTATTATCACAGGCGACGATAATGAGGAAAAATATCGACAAGTAATCGATCAAGGCGCCGCTGCCTATTTATTGAAGCCGATCGACGATCAGTTATTGCTTGATACCATCGATACTGTTTTGACTCATTGAAACGATGATTTTCTCTTTCAATCGGCGTCATTCAGAGCCAATGGGTATGATTCCAATCTTCTCGGACAGGCGAACCAACTCAGCTAGAGAACGGACCTTCAATTTTGTCATCAAATGCGCACGATGAACTTTAATGGTTTTTTCTACGGTACCCAGGTCGGCGGCGATTTGCTTGTTTAGCCTACCTGAAACGACATGGAGCAACACTTCCCGTTCCCGAGGCGTGAGTGTCTCCAGCTTTTTCCGAAATTCGGTCAGTTCGGCATCCGTTTTACGATGCACGCGATCCTTTTCGATGGCGGATTGTATGGCTTCGATCAAGTCATCTTCGTGTACGGGTTTAGTCAAAAAATCGACAGCACCCCGTTTCATCGCTTGGACACTCATTGGAATATCGCCGTGGCCGGTGAGAAAGATGATAGGTAATTCAATCCCTTGTGCGATAAGTTTCTGTTGCAGTTCCAAGCCATTGTGATTAGGCATGTCGATATCGAGCACAAGACAGCCGTGTAGATCCGGTTCGTATTGCTCTAGAAATTCCTGCGGCGAATCGAATGTCGTTACGTTCAATTCGTGTGAACGCAGCAGACGCTCAAGCGCCTTCAGCAGGGATGGGTCGTCGTCGATCACCATAACGATCGGAGAAGAGCCGTTCAAGCACTTTCTCCAGGATATGACGGTAGCCTGAAAGCAAAGACAGCGCCGTTGTCGGGATTGTTGGCGGCCCAAATTTGTCCGCCATGCGCGGTGATGATCGTGCGACAAATAACGAGTCCCAGTCCCATACCACGCGAATCGGTCGAGAAAAAAGGCTCAAATATACTTTCCAAGTTTTCAGTTGGAATCCCCGGGCCTTGATCGCGGACGGAGACCTGAATGCTGTCCGTGTCAGTCATTTCGGTGCGAATGTCGATCTTGGGTTTTATTGGCTTGGTATTGGACATGGCTCTGCAAGCATTCAGAATCAGGTTTATTAATACTTGCTGTAGTTGCACCCGATCGCCGTTCACAGGCGGCAGATTCCGGGCGAGGTCAAGAGTGACAGAAATTTTTTGATTCAACAAATCGCTGTTCACTATTTTCAAAACTTCTTCCACGACCTCATTCATATCAAGCCGAAGATGTTGCATTTCGCCCTTATTGAATAATAGTCGTAAGCGTTGAATGACTTCGACGGCGCGTTTGTCTTCGCTAATAATGTCCTTGAGAATGTCTTGGATTTCTTCAAGATCGGCTTCGTCTCGAGCCAAAAAACGTTGGGCGGCTTGAGCGTTGCTGAGAATGGCCGCAAGCGGCTGGTTCAGTTCATGTGCCAGTGAACCGGATAATTCGCCCAATGTCGTCACGCGGGAAAGATGAGTCAGTTTGTTCCGTTGTTGTTGCAGTGCCAGCTCCGCTTGCTTGCGCCGGGTAATATCCATCGTGATCCCCATCATGCGAATCGGCAGATCGGCTTCGTTGAATTCGACCTGACCGCGCGAGTTGAACCAGTGGATTTGACAGTCCGGCATCTTGACACGGTATTCACACTCGTAATGGCCGTTTCCATTGGTCTTGCTGAAAGCCTTTTTTACTGCGTGTTGGAGCCCCTCGCGGTCTTCTTCATAAACGATGTGCAGAAATCTGTCGAAGCTAATTTTCTCCGGCTCGGTAACGCCGTATAAAGTGCGATCTTGCTCCGTGCTCCAGATCTCATCATGTACGATATCCCATTCCCACAACCTCAAGTTTGCGGCGCTCGCCGCCAGTTTAATACGTTCCTTGTTGATCAGTAATTCAGCTTCGCTTGCCTGTAACTGATGGGCGATTTGCATGGTATGGAACATGTCGTAACTCAATTCGTAGGACATGGAGACTAGAATGGGGATGAAGTAAAAACCGACGACATAAGGCAAATCGATATTTCCGGTATTGACCAGCACATTATGGGTAAAAGCCGACAGCAGAAAAAACAAAATACTGCTGCTCAAAAGTAAGGCTCGGCGGCGGCTGATATCGGTATCTTTTCGCCATAGCATGTATGTCGCATTCAGCACGAACGCAGCGAGTGCCAAGGTGCTCAGCGGACCGAGAAAATACCAAGGATTGAGAGTGCCCTCGGGAATTGAGATTGTTTCGCTGCCGAAAAACACAACTTGTTTGAGATGGGTGATCTCATTAAAAAATAGATTCTGCCCAGACGTGAAACCGAGGACCAATGCAAAAAAACGCATGAAACCTCCCGTCCAGGCCAGCCAAGATCGCCCGGCTTCAAAGTAACAGCGTACGAAGCAAAAAATAGCCAGCCAAAGAACGAATATGGGAAGCTGAACCCAGCGCAAAAACATCGCCATGTGTTCGATGGATGTCGTTCGCATCATCATCAATTCGATGCCGGTGATGATGGCGACCGAAAAAGCGGCTGCCGCGAACGAAAAATTTGCCCATGGCTTTACACCCTTCATGCCCGCAAAAAAGTGTATTAGCGCAAAGATAAAAGATGCCGAGACCGACATGTGCCATAGCCCTGTAAACCCGATCATCGAAAACCTCTTCTTTTGCCGGATTACAAAGCCGGATAGCGGAAACGGATGATTTGATTTTGGTAGGACAACCCTTTTATATAATCGGTCATTGAATCGTTTTTCCTAGAAAAAGCATTTCACGATGAAGTTCATGAAAAGTAAGAAGTTAAATCAATAGGTTGCCATGCCGTTGCAAAACAAATTTGCTTTTCAGGAAGGTTGCTCATGATTTAATGATAACCTCTTGAAATGTCTTATGAAGTTCATGTTCTTAATGGTTAAAATGCCGAATTTAGGGTTATACAGCTTGATCTTCATTCAGATCCTAACGTGGAAATGATAAGTAATTAATTTATAAGATCTTTGCTAGTCAAATTTCGGTGCCTCCGTACGCTAATGCCGAAATTTGAAGTGCGATAGGTATAACTATTGATCATTGATCTGTAAATCATGATTCTTGTATTTCAACTTCAATAAACTTGGCCTAAAGTCCAATAGCCGCGAATTCTAACGGCGATTACTATACCACAATAAATTTGGCTAATTGTTAAGGATTGGTTTGTTTCCGGCTAAGTCTAAACGCTGTCTGCTCAAGTGCCAGATTGAAGCCGGTCTCGGAGTGGACAGCGATTCTTGGCAGGATTTCCAAGTTATTGGAAGTCTCGGTGTTGAATGAATTGTGGGCGCGGGAACAAGCCTGTCTTATGCAGGCAGGGTAGCAACTAGAACCAAATGTCAAAATCAAGGGTGACAAGATGAAATCGATTAATGTTGAACCCAATCAATGGGAATTTAAGCCCTTTTATAGTTGCAGAGCTTTAATACGAGCAATCATTATCGCGCTGGTTATTTTGCCATCGGGATGCAATAAAGACGAACAACAGGATAGGAAGGCTCCATCGGGTCAGCCATCGATTTCAACAGCTAATCCTCTGACTGACTTGGAATCTTTATTAGCGCCGATTGCGCTGTATCCGGATCCTTTATTAGCCGAGCTGCTGGTGGCTTCGACTTATCCACTCGAGGTCGTTCAGGCCGCGCGTTGGCTCGAAACCCAGCCCGATCTTACCGCCCTCAGCAGTAAGGATTGGGACGCCAGCATCATGCGCTTGGCCAGTGTTCCGACGGTCCTCAAGATGATGAACGATCATTTGGATTGGACGACACAGCTCGGTGACGCCTTCCTGGCCAAACCCGCCGAGGTCATGGCCGTGATACAAGCCTTGCGTAAACGCGCGATGGACGCCGGTTATTTGAAAGATACACCGGAACAGCAAATCGACGCACAGACCGTATCAACCGAACAGAGGGCTGTTGTGGCTACACCGGCGGTTCTGACGAAAGAAGTGATCACGATCAAGCCGGCGAAATCCGATACGATCTACGTGCCGCAATACAATCCTGAAGTCGTCTACCAGGCTCCGATGGCACCGCCGCCGACGGGTTACCCCGCCACGACCATCGTCAACGTCAATGCCAGTACTCCGGCTCCCAGTTACTACCCGGCGACGACCACGACGACAACGACAACAAGTAACGACTCGTGGGTCAATTTCGCTACCGGCGCCGTGGTGGGAGGGCTTTTGACGTGGGGCCTCATGGAATGGGCCGATGATGACTACTACGTCGGTCATCATTACGGTAACACCGTCTGTCACAGCGGTAACTGTTGGCATGGAGGCGGCTATTACGGCGATCGTGGCTACGCAAGCCATTACAATAATGTCAACATTTCGGGCAATGAAATCAATATCGATCGTGACCGCGTTTTTAACCAGAACAATTTGAGACCCTCTCAGCAACCCACCGGCTGGCGGACCGATCCAAGGCATAGACGCGGACAGGCCTATCCTGAAGGCGTGCGGCAACGGGTCGGAACTGGACAACCGGCCTTGGCCGGTCAACGGTTGGGTTCCGCGCAGACCTTACCGGCCAATACTCGGGGATTCGCCGAAACCGGACAAAGACCGGCTGTCGAACGTAGACCTTCCAGTGCCGACATCCAGCGGCAGCTTGCGCAAAAGCCGGCTGCGAAACCCAAATTGGCTCAAAGCAAGCCGTCGACGATGGATAGACAAAAACAGCCTGCGCAAAGAAAACCGCAAAATAATGCTTTGCAAGGAGTCAAAACTCCGGGCAACGCGTCGAGAATGGAGAGTCAACGCGGCGCGACTAGCCGAAAATCGGTACAAGCCGGCACGCGTGATGCTCAGCCTCGTAAACCGGCCGATCGTAGCCAGGCCTATGCACAGCGGGAACGGGCACAACAACAGATGGCTGCGCAACGCCGAACGGAATACGCTCGCCCCAATGCCTTCGAATCGCCCCGTAATGCTGCTGCAACTCAGAGCTTCAGCCAGCGAGGTGCCAATAGCCGGGGGGGCTCTGCAAGTTCCGGAAATCTTCCCTCAAGAGGTGGCGGTGGTTCCGCTGGACGAGCAGGCGGCGGAGGTCGTCGACGATGATGGAAATATTCCACACGACGGAAAACGGGGCTGACTTTGGTTTGCCTTCGAAGGTTAGGGAATTGCTCCATGTGCGATGCAATGCCAGCGTTCATCTTTTTATTCAAGCCATCAAGTTTGAGGTTCCCACTATGTATCGCGAAACTAAATTCATGCTTCTAGCGGCACTGATTTCAGTACCCTTGTTCGTTCACGCGGAAACTCCAGGTTCTGATTCGATGGTACCCGTGCAAGCCGGCGGCATTGAAGCAATGAGTTTCCAAACCCCGGACGATGCCGCCCAGGCCTTGCTGGCTGCCCTGGAAAGCGGTGAGCAAGATCGGCTTATCGCTATATTCGGCAGCAAAGAAGCCGAACTTTTGTCGTCAGGCGATGAGATCGAAGACAAGAACAACCGTTCGGAGTTTGTCAGGTTGGCGTCGGAAAAAATGCGAGTTGAGACGACAGAAGAGGGTAATGCCGTCATGCATGTCGGTAACACCGACTGGCCTTTTCCGATCCCGATCGTCAAAACGGATACCGGTTGGCAATTCGATGCCGAACAAGGTCATCAGGAAATCTTGAACCGGCGCATCGGCCGTAACGAACTCAGCGCCGTCGCCGCGATCCGTGGTTATTTGGAGGCTCAGTTCGAATACGCCAATGCCGACCGGGACGGTGATGGCGTATTGGAATACGCGCAAAAATTGCGGAGCGAACCGGGTAAATCCGATGGCCTTTATTGGGAAGCGGAAGAAGGAGCCCCGCAAAGCCCGCTCGGTCCCTTGATTGCCGAAGCAAAAGCCGAGGGTTATAAGGTTGAAGGTGCAAGCAATGAGCCATCACCCTACCACGGTTATTATTACCGTATTCTGACCCGGCAAGGAGACAATGTTCCCGGCGGCAAGTACGACTATGTCATCAACGGGAATATGATCGCCGGCTTTGCTTTGGTCGCCTATCCCGCACAATATGGTTCATCCGGCATCATGACCTTTGTCGTCAATCATCAGGGCAGAATCTACCAAAAAGACCTCGGTCCCAAAACGGCTGAATACGTCGCCGAGATCGAAGAGTACAACCCTGATTCGACCTGGGAGGTCTTTCAGACGTTGGAGTAAGGAACCTGTACGAAATAATTTGAACATTTCATGCCGGGATTCCGCTTTGCTTCATCCCAGGCTACTTTGCCAAAACAATGGAGTAGGCTGGTGAGGCACGAACCCCAGCATGATACAAAGACGGATTGGTCAATTGACTCACTTATTTCGTGCTTTTTCCTAATTCTATGAGGCGCTGACATTAAGTTAACCTCAGTTCGGGTTAAGAACTCAAGCGGTATCAGGCATCTCTTCCAGAAGACGCAGTGAATCCATCCGTGGCCGCTGGTTAGCATCTTAGCTTCTGGGCGGCACTTGCACATCCTTTGTGCATCGGAGGCTTGAGCGCGGCGTCTGACCGCCAAGGACGGCGGAAATGCCGATTTTGTCGGGTAGATAATGAGTCATTGAAATAAATTTCTGTGCTGGTATTCGGCTTCACGGAAGGCGAATCGGGCGACGGTACCGTGAGTCTGGCCAGCGAATTGCGTTTTGAAGCGCAAGAGTAGGCCGCTCGGATTTATGGTTTGCAGAAAGCTCATACAGAAATATTGAACGCCCCATAAACGTCGGCATTAGTGAATCGATTGTTGAGAGACATGCGTTGATTCGATGGAATCGAAATAAGGCTTGTGCGTTCTTCCGAACACAAGTACAAATAAACAATAAGGTTATTATCTTGGTCAACTGATCGACGCACCCGTATTTTTGCATGGACAATTCAAAAAACAACAATCCACTGAGTACGCTAGAAAAACAACTTCACTTCCAATCGTTATTGGCGGAGCTTTCGGCCAAGTTCGTGCGCGTAGAGGTGGATATGATTGACCAAGAGATCAACGATAGCTTGTGCCGAATTGCCGAAGATCTCAATATCGATCATATCGGATTGGGCTTAATCTCGGCGGACAGTCAAGATTTTTATTCTAAGTACAGCTATGCCAAACCTTGCACCAAGCCATGGTTGGCGGAATCTCTGATGTCCGAAGGCCCTTTCTTGACTCAAACCCTGTTGACGGGCAAACCCTTCGTCATGAACGATGTGGACGCGCTGCCGCCCGAATGGTCTAAAGAACGGGAAGGGTTTCTCAATTATGGGATAAGAGCCGACTTAGTATTTCCTTTCATCGTTGGCGGGCGTTTAACCGGCGGTATCGGCTTTGCTTCGGCTCGACCGAGACAATGGTCCGCCGATGTAGTGCAAGGTCTCAAGTTGATCTCCGATGTTTTCTCTAATGTGTTGGAACGCAAGTTCGCCGTACAAGCACTTCAACAAAGAGAGGAACAAATGCGATTGGCTGCCGATGCCGCCGACATCGGTCTTTGGGTTTGGAATATTCCGGAGGATACGATCTGGGCTACCGATAGAGCGCGGGAAATTTATGGTTTACCTATTGGTGATAAGCTGAACATGGAACGTTTTTTCCAATGTCTTCATTCAGACGATAAAGAGCGTGTCAGAGAGACCGTGCAACTTACATTGCAGGGCGGACATGGTTTTAGGGAAGAATACCGAGTCGTACATCCGGACGGCAGTGAACACTGGATTTGCGCGACCGGAAGATACCTGCTCGACGCCACAGAACAACCTGATCGGTTGATGGGGGCTAGTCTGAACATAACCGAGATTCGTCGCACCAAGCACGAACTTGAGCGGACCAATGCCGAACTTAAAACGGCCCTTGAGAAAATTAGCGATCTTAAAGACCAAGTTCACCAAGAGAACATTTATTTGCGCCACGAAATATCGGAGCGGCAGGGTTTGAGTCAAATAATAAGCGGCAGTGCTGAAATGCGGCGCATTTTATTGGAGATTCAGCAAGTGGCTGCCACGCCCGCTACCGTTCTGATCATCGGTGAAACTGGAACAGGTAAAGAGTTGTTGGCGACCGCGATTCACGAAGCCAGCCCGCGAAAACACAGGACGATGATCCGGGTGAACTGTGCGGCGATTCCGGCTGCGCTGATCGAGAGCGAGCTTTTTGGGCGGGAAAAAGGTGCCTATACCGGTGCGCTTTCCAAGCAAATCGGACGTTTCGAATTGGCCGACGGTTCGACGCTTTTTCTCGACGAAATCGGCGAGTTGCCGCCGGATGTTCAGGCCAAGCTATTGAGAGTTTTGCAGGAAAAAGAGATTGAACGCTTGGGCAACCCTAAGACGATCAAAGTGGATGTGCGGGTGGGCGCCGCGACGAATCGAAATCTTAATCAGGAAGTGGAAGAGGGGCGTTTTCGTGAGGATCTCTTTTATCGACTGAATGTTTTTCCTGTTCATGTGCCGCCTCTTCGTGAAAGGCGCGAAGACATTCCCCGCTTGGCCGAAGTCTTCATCAAGGAAATTGCAACGACAATGGATAAATCGATCGATGTGATAGCCAAATCCAGCTTGCAGGCTCTCTGTAGCTACGATTGGCCGGGTAATATACGCGAGTTGCGAAATGTCATTGAACGAGCGGTCATTCTTGCTAAAGGGCCCTCTCTAAAAATCGATCTGCCAACCGACTCTAGGGCTGAAGCGGGTTACGTGAAAACCAACTTGGCATCGCTGGAGCAGATCGAACGTGATCATATCACTCGAGTGTTGACTGCCTGTGGTTGGAGGGTCCGTGGGGAAGCCGGCGCGGCCTCCATTCTCGGCCTTAAACCCTCCACTCTCGAAAGTCGTATGAACAAACTCGGCATTCGCCGTCCGACTTCTGTTTAAACCCCGATTCCGGTTGCTAAAAAACTTACCGAGCCACGATGTGGCGATGAATGTAAAAAATGCAGGCGCGGTTATTTATCCCGCTCTTGGCATCGATACGACCGCCCGTCGTTCTGAGAAGGGATCAAGTCTTGCGAGGCGCATAATTGTTCGAAGACTTTTTTCTTGTCCGGGTCGATCAGAGCACTATCAACAACTTATCAAATCGGAATGAGGTCACCATGCCCTTACTAAAACAGCCATTGAAACTATCACTGGGAGCGGCAATTATTTTATTGGCAAGCGCCTGCGCTACCGGCAGTCATCCGACTACGACCGACTGTACCGAAGCTCGTGAAAAAACCTACTATGCGCTGCCGGGCCTCAGTCACGGACATATCCAATCTCCGATCAACATTTTGACCGCCGAAGTCGGCGAAAGTAGTCGGCATCGCATCACGCTGCACTTTCAGGATCACTTACGCGCAGTCGAAAACCTCGGACATACCGTTCAGATCGATTTCATACCGGGTAGCACAATTGAAAGCGATGGCAAAATCTATACGTTTCGACAACTGCATTTTCATACGCCTTCCGAGCATTTGCTCGACGGCGTAACGTTTCCGATGGAAATGCATATCGTTAATTACGCGCCGCCGCTTGATAAGACAGACATACCGCACTACCTGGTCATTGGCGTGCTGTTCAAGATGGGCAAGAAAAATGCGTTCATTCAGGAAGTATTGGACAGCATTCCCGATCATGAACACGAGACGACTTACATCAAGCACGACTCGGTTCATCTAAAGGATTTGTTCATGGAAAATATCAACAGAGAATTCAATAACTTCTATTACTACAAAGGCTCGTTGACCACGCCACCCTATACCGAATCGGTCAACTGGTTCGTGCTGAAACACATCATCGAAGCATCCCCCGAGCAGATAGCGACGATCAATCGTATCGAAGGCAACAATGCGCGGCACATCCAACAAAAACACGGCAGAACAATCGAATGACAAACATTCATGAACCGCAGTCATCTGAAGCTATCCCAACCAAATTGCTCGAAAACATCACTTACTCACTCGATACCTATTAATCCGAGTCAAATAGAAATATCAAAGTATCGCGTCGATGAATCCAATATCTAAGTCAATTTTATACGTAGCTATTGACATCGCAAAGATCAAAAATGATGTGTTGGTTGAGCTCCCAAATGGCTCAAGAAGGAAGATGAAAGTATTTAACCGACACGATGACTATGAAGCTTTGGTAGCTTTTCTGCATCCTTGGAACTCAAAATGCATGATAGGTCTTGAGGCGACGGGAAATTATCACAGAACCATCGCACATTATCTTTTAAAGGAAGGGTTTAATGCCCGCCTAATCTCGTCCGTAGCGCTCTCGAAGACCCGGGAGGCTCTTCATAATTCTTGGGATAAAAATGATCCGAAAAATGCTCAGGTCATTTTGCATATGCTCAAATCCGGAATGACCCAGGTGTATTTTGATATCGAAGACACTTTTTCTTTTTCAAACCACCAACGAAACGATGGTAATCAAAGTAAAAATCACGGGATAGATCAAACGGGCACACCGGTCTAGCTTCACCGCGATATCGCGCCGTCCTTTTTCCACCAAAATCGAATTAATTGCGACATGCATCATGCTTAAAAAAACCATAGCGCTTGACCAAAGCATGAACTTGTCCATGCGGGTCAGATAACCCACTTTGGGGATATAGTTTTCGACGGTAAATCGATAAGCAACTAATGTCAGCATGGAAGTCATAACCGCAGAGACATTGACCCCGAGTTCCTTGGGATCAATCCAAAAAGCTATCCAAGACATAGCTACAATCATGCCTAAAGGTACCAAGACTTTCCAAAGATAATATTCTGAATCCCGCTTGGCTTTGAAGTCAAAAGCATATCCCGGTGCTTGCAGGAATTCATTGATGACGTAAGGTGCGGAACTCGTTTGGAAGCTCTCCACAGTCCAATCCGGAAGGCTGATGTCTTTCGAGATCCCCGCAGCATAAGGCAATCCCTTGCTGACAATATCCGCCTTGGGAACAAATTGCACATCATCGACCCCGCTATTCATCGACACAAGATGGATGCGAAATGAATGTTTATCAAACGGAAATTCATGGACTCTTAAAGCTTGCGATAAGGGACCCACATAACGTTGGCGGTAAGTCACTGTCCCGTCGCCGGCGACATCGACAACCTGAGCCATGGTCGAGCGAACAATCCCGATCTCATTTGCGATCTGTACCCTGGGGGTCCAAACATCTATCGTTTTATAACGTTTGGTGTCTTTTCTTCCATGGGCAAGCCTTGAATCATGCCATTGCAATACCATATAAACATTAACCACAAAATTTTGCTGGGCACTGTTAATGCTGTCGATATCAATCAGCCACAAGCCGACTGAAACCTGCGTAGCCCCCGCATCACTGTCAGGTCTGCTTGGTACTGTCTCAAGCACGGGTTCCGCCGTCTGAGCTGAAAGAAGAACCGGGCACAGAAAAAGAAGCAAGAAAACCAGACTAAGATTTCGTTTCATATAGACACACCCATCTAAGCACTCCTATACAGCGTATACCCGCTCGGCGGTAAGGCATAAGTACGTTTCTGCCAGAGACTGCTCACCATACCCCTTCCCATATTCTTGAAAACTTTCTTTAATGAAAAAATCCTGAGCCTATTTCTTTGGAAACAAAAAAGTAAGCACAAACCGAAGTTTCCATTCCGGTCCGTTTGCCCCAAATGGTAAAGCCTTCTCCTATTTGATCTTCTCAATATCCGACAGTTTCCATGACCTCTCGAAATAGGGTTCGGTTGGGGCATAGAGCCGCAGATAGACAAAGAATCCCTCTCCGTCGTTGGTCTTGACGAAGTTGTTCTCCATGCCTTTCGGCGCCTCACCCGGGCCGAAGTAAAGGTTCACGGAGCCATCTGCGTTCTTCACCAGGTCATGGCGGGACGAGCGGTCGGCGCGGCCGGTGCCGTTGTCGATGAGGGTACGGGTCGCCTGGCTGTAGAGCGTGATGGACCAGAACTGCTTCATCGGTGCATTCGGCGGAATCGTTAGCTTGTAGTCCTTACTGCCGTCCAGCCAATCACCATCGCTATCACGGTAGCCGCCCAAGTAGGCCTGTCCTACGCCCGGCGTCTTCGTGGTCATGCCCGCAGAGGTCGTCACGGCCTCGTAGGTGTAGGCGGCGCGCTCGTCGAGTTGCTCGTGTTCGCCCACGCGCTGGCTCGGCTCGAGAAAGATCACGTACTCCCAATCCGCGTCGCCCCGGTATTTCACGCCGGGAAATCGTGACTCGAAACTGTTGGCTTGGGCCATGGCCTCACCAACCAGAGCGGCCTCTTCCAAGATCGCCTTCTGACGAGCATCGGGCTTGAACGGCTTGCCCTTCTCGATCCCGAGGGAACGCAGTGAAGCCAGCATGAAGCGATCGCGCTCGGCCACAGGCTCGCGCTGATAGATGGCGTGGAGTTGCTCCCAGTATTTCAAGCCACGCGGTTGATACTGAAACCACTCGTCCTTGGCCTTGGCATACTGTTGCACTTCGTCAGGATTCGATGCCGGATAGACCAAGAACGATTCGAGCAGTCTCTTGTACTCATTCGGATCAGGCGTGAGGATGCGGGTCCCGAGAAGGATGTTCATGGTTCCGCTCTCGTAGACGTAATCGGCAGCAATGCCCTCTGGTTTTTCTTGCCCGGGGCCGAGAATGAGATACTTGCCGCCCTTCCCCTTGTCCGGCCCCGCAAGCCCAAGGTCGACGACCGGACGCTGCCAGAAATCGTTCACCAAACCTCCGGTTGGCCCCGCCGGCACCTCGATCATGATCGGACCTGAGCGACTGAGATCGTTGAAGGCGATCACATACGGCGTCGTTGCGTTGGCGGTGAGGATACCCAGTTTTTCTTCGGTGCTCTCGTAGACGACGATCTCGCGATCCTTCGCGCCGAACTGCTTCTCGTGCACTTGCTGCCACTCGGCCATGGCAACGATCGGCAGAGCCCAGATGTAGGCCTGCGTTGCACGCTGGAAGTCCATCGCATCGAAAAGATGCTCCACCGATTCACGACTCGGGTAGCCGTTCTCGAAGGTGAGCTCGCCCACGCGTGTCTCAACCGTGCCGTTCCTCACGACACCGTCAAGGCCTCGACCGGGGGGGGCGAGGTCGTCGCGCAGCCGCTTAGCAACCCTGCAGCGAGGCCGCTGCATAAAGCGCCACATAGAAGTACGTGTCTTGATTTTTTCATTTGTCTCTCCTTTAGGCTTACTTGCATTGACAATAGATACAGGGTCGCTCTCGGTCAGACCGCCCAACGCCGCAATAATTTGCCGCTTGGAGCGCAGCGTAAAGCGGTCAAATTATTTGCTTTGTTATGTGGTGCTTTGACAGCCGTATATTTCAGATCTATTTCACAGGATTCGGATCAGGAAACGTCCAGGTCTTGTCGAAAAAAGCCTGGCGGGGCTGATACAACCGCACGATGTAGTTCCAACCTTCGGTGATCGGGATGCAATTCACGCGGCCGTCATCGCAACCGCCGAAGTGGACAGTGACTCCGCCTTCGGGGTTCGGCGTGGCTGTCAGGTTGTTGATGGAATTGACGCCGAGGTCGTTCGGCTCCATGAAGCCCATCTTGTTGTAGACCGTAATCGACCAGAAGCCATCGACCGGGACCTCCCTCATGGTCACCGCGTAGTTGGCTTTGCCGTCGTTCTGGGCGGGAACCCCGTTGATGTAACTGGCGTCGTGCTTTGGATTTCCGCCCCAACCCATCGCCGTTCCGATCAGGTGATGGATCGGCGGCAGTTCGCTCTTGATGCCCAGCATGTCCGACCCATCCGTGAGCGTTGATCCGAGGACATTGATCGCGTCTCGAACCTTGGTCAATGACGCCTCTTCCCAGTCCGGGACCTCCAGTGATCCGATATTTTTCTGCTCAACCTTGATTTGATCTTGAACGACATTTGCTTGCTTGATGTCGGCAGTATCGTTCGCATTGACCAGCGTTCGAAAAATTACGGTAACGTAACGGGTGCCTATCATTTCTTGCGTTATCGTGTGCGGACCCGCGGTATAGATGGCGGGTGGAATAGAATGATCTTGGCTAACCAGCATCATTGAAAGCCAACGATCGGTTTCCGGTATGGTGATCGTGACCGGTTCGGTCAGGTCGAATATCCCAAAGGAATAGAGCGTATCTCGGTTCATCCGGATGACATCCTGTCGATCCAGCGGTGTTGGTGCTCGGAGATGAAACATCTTGCCGAACGCTCCCAGTGCCTCGTAGCGGCGCATCGTCATGTCGGTCTCGGCGCGCACGAAATTATCGACTGTAACCTTTTCGCTGGCCCACACGCTTGTAGCTGAGGTTAAAACACACGTCACTAGCGCACCAAAAACCCAATCTTTAATTCTCATAATTATCCCCTTATTAGTTGTTTCTATTAATGTTGTAAAACTGAATTATACCTTTCGCACTTGAAATTTCGGCAGTGCCTAAGGAGGCACCGGGGTGCCTGGCAAAGGCTTTGCCAGCATGGATGCTGGCATAGAGCCTACATGGACGTATTCACGGCGTCCTTTGACGGGCCCCCGGTGCCGAATTTTGATCTACGGGGTATATATTTCCAATAAACTTGCTGCTAAATTGAGGAGGCACCACATAACGCATGCGTAACAGGCGCGATGTAAGGAGCTTCCTGGTTGACGCACTTGTTGGACGAAGCCGCTAACGCGGAGAAAAGAACCGTGGCTTGATTGACGATAAAATGTAACCTCACGCCCTCATTATACGAGGGAACATTCCACGACGAATCATGAGGTTACACAGCACATCAACGTACAGGCAAAGTTAGAGTTGGTCCAGAATACTTGCTTTGACCCGATTGCAGATCGAATAACTGGGTTAGAAGCATAAAAGTTGACTTCGACTCCAGGTCGTTATCTGCGATAAAGAACCAATGTCCCCGGTAAGGAATAGCCAGAAATGCTGACTCAGGAAAGTCCTCACTGAATCGAACATGGAAAAATTCGCCAGCAGGCGTTTCGCTCCAGTTAAACGGCTTACCGTTTGGTGTACGAGTAACCGTGACTAAGCCAGCATCGATATCACTAGAGGGAACATCGACTTGCTGGGAAAGGTAATACAACACACTAGCAATGGAACGTGGGCGTATTTTTAATTCATTGGCGTTGATACGCAGGAAATTGTTATCCAGTTTAATTCGCAAATATTGATTTCCGTCTTTAGGCAAATCGAATTCTAACAAGCTTGATACTTCAAGCACCTTATCTCGATTTTTATCGGTGACTTTAAACAAAACGTGTAAATCGTTATGTTCGTCCGGTCCGATTTCAACTTCATGTGTGAGTTGTAGTTCGCGAATTAATTGCATTGCACGCTTGAAGTCTCTGAATTCTGGCTCAATTGCCGGGCTCGGCCCAGAAGCAGTAGGTGCGTTGTAGACATTATTAATGCGTTCAACACATAAGCCAAAAACCCGTTCTATACTCCAACCAGATTGCGTCATGACTAGCAATGCATCGAATGAAATAGAAGACAACACGCTTTTCAGAAAATCCTCACCATCCAAGGGTTGGAAGGAGATCGTCGGCCTGTCTGAATAACTAATACCCAGATTGGGTTTCACAATATTACCACCAGGTGCTAAATTCAATTCCGTATCGATGCCGACGCTGCCATCAAAAGCCATGGACGCCGTAACACTACCTACTTTAAGGAAATAAGCTTTGTCACGATACTTCAGCCTGACTAAATTAAGCAGCATTTGCTCATTCAACGACTGAATAATGACCTGATTATAAGCCGGGTGGGAGGCTTGTAAGGCACCAGGCCCAAATGATGATTGGCAGCCACATAGAGCTAATGCGACAAGTAGAATGATAAACGACTTTTTAAACATAATTTTTAATGGAAAGAGAACGGCAGTTCAGCCAAGTAAATTAAGCAGCGATGGGTAGGAAGCTATTGACAATTTTTGCTGCAGATCATGTTTTATTCCTGCGCACTAATCATTGGGCATTGTAATGAAATAAACCTGTCATTCTTGCATGCATTGAAATCGAGTCGTTCGTTAGCCACGCATTCGATACTGACAGAGTTATTTTATATCGCCGCCTTAGCTGTTTAATACTATAGCTTTTTTTAGAATGATTCAGCAAACTACACTTCTCATTCCAATTGTACAGAGTAAAGTTATTGCTTAAGACATGCTAACCAATATGCCTAGCCTGTTAGAATCCAGTCTGGATCACAGCCTAAATTAATTTTTCAATAACCGCATATGAATACCTATATCATTCGTTGTTTTTTATATGCGCTACCGCTACCGATGGTGGTCAACGTGCTGACATTTATGCTGTTTTTCTTCGTCAACAGTTCGGACGACATGGCAGGCATGCAGCTTGGGCAAAAAAATGTCACCGAACAATCTATCAAAAAACTGGAAACACCAACACGGCTACGATTTACCATTACTTTGGAATGGCGATCAGGAAGGCAGCAAAAAATTATCTGATTAGCAAGATGCTTCAGCTTGCCGAAGCCAATTGTCCAAACAGGGTCCAGTCGTAGCCGCAGCCACGATAAGGCTAACGGTAGTTTGATACTCTCAACTCTCTTTTTAGTATTAACGGCGAACTGTTTCCTTATTTGTCATTACTGGGCGTATTGCCGTCTTATTGGCTCTACAGAACCCCTATTGCTTATTCGAAAAACCTGCAAGCGACCTTTTTTTCGAGACTGAAATGAACACTTTTTTATTCCTCGCGGTACTGCTCAATGGGCTGCCTGATTCGGGCATAAAGTCTTCTTGCATTGTGCAGGCAACGAAGCGCTGATCACTTTCAAGTTTTGATGGTTAATATCGGGTAATCTCCGATATTTCGTGTTTTTGGTTTTTTAAGCGTAGCTAGCTTCCCGCTCAGTCAATTAGTTAAGATTCTGTTTTGTAGAGGATTTACATGGTTGGCACTAGTGTTATCTCAAATGGCACAGAATGTGCTGTTAATTTGAGTTATGATCGAATTCCATCTCACCCTCAAAATACCGTCCAATAAAAGTCGGCCAGTGATCGAAGCGCTTCGAGTGCTCGCCAAAAAGGCGCGCGCCGAATCCGGCTGTATTACGGTCGAGGTTTATAAGACCGTTGCTGTTCCATGCCGCATAGTTTATCAAGAAACTTGGGACTCCGAAGAGTCCTTGCGCAGCATGATCGCATCTCATCATTTTAGTCAACTGGCTTCACTGATGGAACTATCGACCGAACCGCCTAAATGTGAATTTAGGTTCATTAGCGATGTTTACGGGCTCGAATTTGCTGCCAAGGTTAGAAACTGCACTGATTAAAGTTGGTTTGTTCAGACATAAAATTCGAGTCAATGATAAAGCAAAGCGTTATTGATTGATTCAACAACACAAGGAAAAAACTATGAGATTTAATCTGCTATTTGTAAGCATGACCCTGTCGATGGCTTTGTCAATCAATGCCTGTGCGGCAAACGATCCAAAAGAAGACTCTAAGTTGGATACGACACAAAAAGGACCGATTGAGACCTTTTTGCAAGGTTGCAGCACCGAATTGGAGACCTACTGTAAAAACGTGACGGCTGGCGACAATCGTTTGCTGGCTTGCATCTACGCGCATGGCGACAAACTCTCGGGCCGCTGCGAATTCGCCCTCTATGATGCCTCCGCGCAACTAGAACGAGCCATCGCTTCGCTTCGTTATGCGGTCTCGGAATGTGCTGATGATCTTGAAAAATACTGCGCCGATGTAGAGGTCGGTGAAGGTCGGTTGCTGGCTTGTCTCGACAGCAACGAAAAGTCGGTTAGCACCCGCTGCAAACAAGCTTTGAAAGACGTTGGATTGAATCAATGAATTTTTTGAAGGGTAACTTCTAAATGCTTTTTAACGTGTCTCGTTGAATGATTATGAAAAGAACAATAACTCAAATTAAACCGCCTATGAAAAGCTACATTATTTATTCGTTAGTCATGTTCCTGGCTGTAACGATAACCGGTTGCTCGAGCGTTCAGACCGTTACCAACCAAGCTAAATCTTTAGTCATCGAACCTGCGCCCGATGCAGGCTTCATCGAAAATCCCGAACGCCAAATCAAACGCATCGATTTACCGTTTCAGAAGGTATGGATAAAACCCGGTTTCGACAAGAATGCATATCATGAGATTGTCGTCGCCCCAGTCAATACACAATACATGCAGGAAATGGACTGGTTGCATCAACTGAGTTCGGCAAACTATATCAGCGATGTGAAAGCCGATATCGAAGAACTGGCGCAGTATTTTCGCAGCCGGGTAATCAAACAATTCAGAGAATATCCTCGCAGTCGTTTCCGACTCATCGAGCATGCGAGTCAACACAGTCAACCGGCGCTACGGCTTGAACTCGCTTTGATACAAATCGATCCCTCACAGCCTGTGCTTCACGCACTCGGCTGGCTGCAAATGGGGGGCGGAACGGCGGCCGGAGTCATCAATCAGCGCCGCGCCGCTTTCGAAGGCCGTCTGCGCGACATGCAGACCGGCGAGGTGGTCGCGACGTTTGCCGACCGCGACATGCAGGATACAGGCCCTCTAGATTTGACGCGCTTGACTTGGTACGGTCCTGCGAAGGGAATTATGGACCGCTGGGCGGAACAGTTCGTGAAAATCGCGAATCGGAAACCGGGCGAGTCGGTGACCGACTCCACGCCGTTTACGTTGAGACCTTTTTAAACGCATACCGCACCATGAAATTAGTATATACCCATGAAATTAGGATATACCCATGAAAAAACATGAAATAACGATAGCCGTTCTAACATTGTTAATCGCCG
Organism: Methylotuvimicrobium sp.; assembly: GCF_050611805.1. Classification (NCBI taxonomy): domain Bacteria; kingdom Pseudomonadati; phylum Pseudomonadota; class Gammaproteobacteria; order Methylococcales; family Methylococcaceae; genus Methylotuvimicrobium; species Methylotuvimicrobium sp. The sequence continues at coordinate 54,029 of NZ_JBNGHF010000007.1, read as the reverse complement.
GCTGTAATGAATTATCTCTTTCCAAAAATTCGACCGCGACTCAAACCGAATTGTCGACAGTTAACGGCGCAGATCGAACGGTGTTGCCGATTCCCGAACCGAAACGGCCTATTTACAAAGAGTTGGACGTTCGCAATGCCGTGCCTCCGCCCCGCTTCGAAGTCAAGCCCCCGGAAGGCGCGCCGAATGTACTTTTGGTATTGATCGACGACCTCGGCTTTGCCGGTGCGAGCAGTTTCGGCGGCCCTGTCGGCACGCCTACCTTCGACCAAATCGCCAATGAAGGTTTGAAATACAATAATTTTCACACCACCGCAGTTTGCTCCCCGACCCGCACTGCCTTGAAAAGCGGGCGCAATCATCACGTCAATAACATGGGTGCCATCATCGAGACCGGCACCGCCTTTCCCGGCAACACCGGACAGATCCCGAACGAAGTCGCACCGCTCGCAGAAATGTTGCGTCTGAACGGTTACAGTACCGGCGCCTTCGGCAAGTGGCATGAATTGGCAGCTTGGGAAGCGAGTATTTCCGGTCCGTTCGACCGCTGGCCGACCCGGCAGGGTTTCGACAAGTTTTACGGATTTCTGGGCGGAGAGACCAACCAGTGGGCGCCGTTCATCTATGACGGCGTTCATCAGGTCGAACTGCCCGACGATCCCAATTATCACTTCTTGACCGACATGACCGACCAAGCGGTTGCCTGGATCAAGTATCAGAATGCTCTGACGCCGGACAAACCGTTCTTTACCTACTATGCGCCGGGTGCCGTGCACGCGCCGCATCATGTACCGCAAGAATGGATAGCCCGCTGGAAGGGTAAATTCGATCAGGGTTGGGACAAGTTGAGAGAAGAGATTTTGGCTCGCCAAATCGCCAGCGGCATCGTGCCCGAAGGTACCGTACTGGCACCCAAGCCCGAGGCCATTCCGGACTGGGAGACGCTGTCGGACGACGAGAAACGCTTGTTCACGCGCCAAGCCGAGGTGTTCGCCGCTTTCGTCGAAATGACCGACCATGAAATCGGTCGCGTAGTCAAAGCCATCGAAGAAACCGGACAGAGCGACAACACTCTGGTCATTTTCGTGTACGGCGACAACGGCACCAGCGCCGAGGGCGGCCGCAACGGCATGTTCAGCGAGATGACATATTTCAACAGCGTGCAGGAAACGGTGCCGGATATGCTCAAATTTCTGGATAAATGGGGCGGCCCCGAAACCTATCCGCACATGGCGGCCGGCTGGGCAGTGGCCTTCGATACCCCTTATCAGTGGACCAAGCAAGTCGCCTCCGATCACGGCGGCACCAAGGTCAGTATGGCTATCCGTTGGCCGAAAGGCATCAAGTCCAAAGGCGGGTTGCGTACTCAGTTCCATCATGTGATCGACGTTGCGCCGACCATCCTCGAGGCCGCCGGCCTGCCGGAACCCAAAATAGTCAATGGCGTGACGCAGCGCCCGATGGACGGGGTCAGCATGATTTACAGTTTCGATGACGCCAGTGCGAAGGATCGGCACGTCAGCCAATATTTCGAGATGTTCGGCAACCGCGCCATGTATCACGACGGCTGGTTCGCCAGAACCATCCATAGGGCACCTTGGGAACGCGAGCCACGCCGCCCGCTCGTCGAGGATATCTGGGAACTGTACGATACCCGTAGCGATTTCAGTCTCGTGAACGACCTGGCGGAGGCCCATCCGGACAAATTGGCCGAGTTGCAGAAGCGATTCATCGCCGAGGCCGAGAAGAATCATGCGCTGCCGATCGACGACCGGGTGCTTGAGCGCGTGAACGCGGAATTGGTCGGCCGTCCCGATCTCATGGGCGGACGTACCTCGATAACATTGGCCGAGGGCATGACCGGTATGTCGGAAAATGTGTTTTTGAATATCAAAAACAAGTCCAAGACCATTATTGCCGACATCGAAGTGCCGCAAAGCGGAGCCAACGGCGCCATTCTCGTGCAAGGCGGCCGTTTCGGCGGCTGGGCATTGTACGTCAAGGACGGCGTGCCGGCTTACGACTACAACTTCCTGGGACTGCAGCGTTTCACGATCGCTTCGAACCAAAAGCTCAAACCGGGCAAATCGACGGTTCGCTTCGAGTTTGCCTACGACGGCGGCGGTTTGGGCAAAGGCGGACTGGGTACTCTGTTCGTGAATGACGAGAAAGTCGGTGAAGGGCGCATCGAACGCACTCAGCCGATGATTTTCTCGGCGGATGAAACTGCCGATGTCGGCATCGATTTGGCAACCCCCGTCGTCGAAACGATCGGATCGGAAGCAAAATCTCGTTTTACCGGACATATCCCGAAAGTCATGGTTCAGGTGAACTGAGGCGTTTTTTGAAATCGAATGAGATGGAAATGAAGCAATCTTTTTCAATCGTTTAAAGGAGCAAAACATGAAATTACTATCGACGCTGAAACAAGAGATTAAGGAGGTGGGTTTGGTTACCCTCTATTTTTTCTTGTGTTTCGTTGTCATGTTGACATTGAAAAAGTTATTGCTGGCTGACTATCTCATCGAAGTTCACGCTCTTTCAACGGCGGTCGTCAGCGCGCTTATCGTCGCAAAACTCGTGATCATTCTCGATAAGACGCCTGCCGGAAACCGTTTCGACGCAAGCCACCCATTGGGAATAGCTGCTTTGTATAAGGCGTTGGTTTATATGCTGGTTACGTTCATAGTCTTGTTCATTGAAAAACTTTTTCATGCTTACCGTGAGGTCGGCATGTTCGGTCAATCCGTCATCTATGTCTGGGAGCATAAGGATCGCAACATCATGCTAGCCAAAGTCATCGTTATCGGTTTGATGTTTTTGAGTTACCACCTCTACGCCGGACTCGACCGTTGCCTGGGAAAGGGACGTCTCCGCCGGCTTGTGACTGAATCGCCAAATATTACGGGGAAGGAGAATTAAGCGATGTCTCACGAAATAACAAAAATCGATGGCGATCTGATAACCGTTCATATTCGAGAGATCATGCGCCTGGCCGATCAGAAAGCCCTGCAAGACATGGCTCTTGATTTTATCGAACGCGGTTTCTATCCGAAGGTATTGGTCATTGTCGAAGACTTCGAGGGTTGGGAAAAATCGGAGGAGTGGGGCGAGGATGATTTTTTGCTGGAGCATGGAAACGAGATCGTCAAGATTGCGATCGTAGCCGAGGAGCGCTGGAAAGAGCGGCTTTTGATGTACGTCGGCAAGGGCTTGCGCGCCACCGAAATTGAATTTTTTGCACCTTCCTCTTTGAAGGAGGCCGAGTTATGGTTGCGCGCCTGAATCGTTCTGATCCTACATATCAAGGAAAAAGACCGTCATTTTCGGTGTTTCCGCGGTGGAGAGTTGAATGATCGTCTTCACTTATCTCAACTTATTGTGTTCGCTCGCCTTATTCATGGGTATGTTGCTCGTTTTTGTGATCGGCAGGCGAATGGGATTCACATCATCGACGGTAGAATACAAAGGAGACAAGTCTTCGTCCGGCTTATTGGACGGCGCGGTGTTCGGGCTAATGGGGCTACTAATCGCCTTCACTTTTCATGGCGCTTCTTCTCGATTGGATCATCGCCGGGAGTTGGTCATGGAAGAGGCGAATGCGATTGGCACCGCCTATCTTCGTCTGGATTTGTTATCGGCTGAAAGCCAACCGGCTCTGAAAAGCTTGTTTAGAAACTATCTCGATTCGCGTATCGAAGTGTATCGTTTGCTTCCCGATCTCGAAGCGGCAGAAGCCGAGTTGGAAAGAACCGGGGGTCTGCAAACGCTAATCTGGTCGCGGGCGGTCAAAGCTTGTGAAACGATGGGATCGGTTCCGGCAACGACGCTGCTGCTGGCGGCCTTGAATCAAATGTTCGATATCGCTGAATACCGTGATTCGACATCGCGGTTCATGCATCCGCCAATGATCATTTTTATGATGCTGTTTGTCTTAGCGTTGATGAGTTCGCTGTTGGCGGGTTACGTGACCGGCAGCAATCAGGACCGCAATTGGGTCCATGCGATAGGCTTCACCGTGATCATGTCGATTACGGTCTATGTGATACTGGACATCGAATATCCCCGTGCCGGTTTGATCCGCGTCGACTCGGTGGATCGGGTTCTAATGGATCTTAGGGAAGACATGAAATGAATCGGAAGGTCGCCAAGCGGTCGATAGATCGCAGGAATCCGTGACATGTCGGCTCCGGTCAGACCGTATCATAAGTCGCTGTTCGCGGCAGCGGCAGTGTTGCTGATTATCGGCGTGGCGGTGATCTTTGTCAGGACATCCGTCCATCTGTCATCGTCGAATGGCGATGTGGCGTCATCGAAAGCGATGGTCTTGTCCGGTCCTGAATTTGTCGGCAGGAGCGTTTGCGCCGAGTGTCATGCCGAACAGGATCGCCTATGGAGGGGTTCGCATCATGATCTGGCGATGCAGGAAGCGGCAAGCGGCACGGTACTAGGTAATTTTGACGACACTGAATTCAGCAAGGACGGTATTGTCTCGCGATTCTTTCGCCGTGATGGCCGTTTTTGGATGAACACCGACGGGCCGGACGGCCGATTGGCCGACTTCGAGATCAAGTATGCCTTCGGCTTTTTTCCGCTGCAGCAGTACCTGATTGAACTGCCGGGCGGGCGGTTCCAGGCAATTTCGATCGCCTGGGACAGCCGTTCAATAGAAGAGGGCGGTCAGCGCTGGTTTCATCTGTATCCGGACGAATCCACCGTTCATACCGACGAACTGCATTGGACGAAGCGTGCGCAGAATTGGAATTTCATGTGCGCAGAGTGCCATTCGACCAACCTGCAGAAAAATTACGATCCTGACACCCGCAGTTATCATACCGTTTGGTCGGAGATCGATGTATCCTGCGAGGCTTGTCACGGTCCTGCCTCGCGCCATGTCGCCTGGGTCGAACGCAAGCCCGGTTTCGAGCGTATCGATGCCGAAACCAAGGGCTTGATCGTTCAGTTGGATGAACGTCTCGGGAGCCGATGGACGATCGATCCTGAGTCGGGGAATGCTCATCGCAATGTGCCGCGCAGTGTGGATAAAGAGGTCCAGGTTTGCGCCCGCTGCCATTCTCGACGCGCGCAGTTCTTCGCCGATTACCGCTACGGCTCGCTGATGGATTCGCATCTGCCCTCGTTGCTGCAAGAGAGTTTGTACCACGCCGACGGTCAGATCGACGGTGAAGTCTATGAATACGGTTCGTTCCTGCAAAGCAAGATGTACCGATACGGCGTGACTTGCAGCGATTGCCACGAACCTCACTCGCTGAAACTGCGCGCGGAGGGCAATGGCGTTTGTTTGCAATGCCATGCAGCCGAACAATTCGACAACGAGCGTCATCATTTTCATGAACTCGGCGCTCCAGGTTCGCGGTGCGTCGACTGCCACATGCCGGCCAAGACCTATATGGTCGTCGATGTGCGCCACGATCATGGTTTTAGAATTCCGCGTCCGGACTTGTCGGAACAAATCGGCACGCCGAATGCCTGCAATGCTTGCCATAGCGATCAAACGTCCCGTTGGGCGTCCGATATCGTCCGGCAGCGCTACGGACATGATCCGAAGGGGTACCAAAATTTTGCCGAAACGCTGCATGCCGCGCAATCCGGTGCAAACGATACCAATGCGCGATTAACCGCGTTGCTGAAAGACAACAATCAACCGACAATCGCGCGGGCCACCGCGGTTGCGGAGCTTGGCACTAGGTTAAGCTCCGAAATGTTCCTGCTTTTAACGGAAGCGTTAAATGATCCTGAACCGTTGCTGCGTAGTTCGGCGCTCGAAGCCTTGTCCCAATTGACGCCTGAGCAGCGCTGGCCGATTGCGCATCAGCTCTTGCGCGATCCGGTGCGAACAGTGCGAGCGCTTGCCGCATCGGCTCTCGCTGGTACTTCAGAGCAAAGTATTCCATCTCATGAAAGAGCCGAATTTAGGCAAGCCATGAATGAATATCTTAGCGCGTTGCGCTTGAATGCGGACGACCCGGCGGCACAAGTCAATCTAGGCAATTTTTATTCGGTTCGAGACGAGACCGATTCCGCCGAGCGGGCCTACCGGGAAGCCTTGCAACTCGATTCGAACTGGGTACCGGCTTATATCAATCTCGCCGATCTGCTACGCCGAATCAAGCGCGATGGCGACGGCGAAAAAGTGCTTCGAGAAGGTTTGAATCATGCGCCGAAATCGGCAGTGCTTCATCACAGCCTGGGGCTGTTGCAGGCACGGAACAAGAATCTTACGGAGGCCTTGACTTCGTTGAAACAAGCGGTTGATCTCGATCCCGGTGCGCCGCAGTTCAGCTATGTCTATGCTCTGGCTCTTTCCAGTGCGGGTAATAACAAGGAGGCCCGCGAGTTTGTCGAGTCCGCTCTGAAGCGGTTACCCCATGATCCTTCGTTGATTTTACTGAATGAACATTTGTCAAAGGAGTGAATCGTGAACTCACACAATTCGATTAAGAAAACTCATCCATCAACACAGAGAATGCCCATGAAAACTCTTTTATTACCCTGCTTAATACTCATCACGGTATCGATCTTGGCTGGCTGCCAGGCCGGCGGTGGTGCATCAAGGTCATCTTCGTCCGCTGGGCAAATTGACCAAGATGTCAATGCGGCTCTCGCAACGCTTTACCAACAATCACCCAACTTTCGGCAATTGGCGGCGCGAGCAAAAGGCGTATTGGTGTTTCCGAATGTAGTAAAAGCCGGATTCATCGGCGGCGCGCAATACGGAAAAGGAGCGATGCGAAAAGGCGGCAGAACGGTCGGTTATTACAGAATGGTAGCCGGATCTTACGGTTTACAGGCCGGGGTGCAATCGTTCGATTATGCCTTGTTTTTCATGAACGATGCCGCGTTGGCTCATCTCGACAGCAGTGCGGGATTTGAAATCGGGGTTGGCCCGAGCGTTGTCGTTCTGGATGAGGGAATGGCCAAAACGATGACGACGATGACACTTCGAGACGATGTTTATGCAGTGGTATTCGGGCAAAGAGGCTTGATGGCCGGCTTGGGGTTGCAAGGTTCCAAGATTACCCGAATAAATCCCTAAACCAATAGAAGATCGACTTTATTCCAAAGCAACACAATGGGCAGCGCTCATCTTACAACTTACTGTGAAAGTTTGCGGATTTGGCTCCTTTTCGCTCCTTCCCAAGCTCTGCTTGGGAAGGAGCGAGCCGCGTACTTTCATTTGCCAGGGCGATGGCCAGGGCTTTCATGAACGTTAGGTAAGGCGTCGGAGAAATCCTTACACATATATTGGAAACAACAGTTACAAATCAGGAGACTAATGAAATGAGAAACGATAACAAAAGAAAAAAATTGGGGGTTTTCGGCTTGATTCTGGTCCTCCCGATGCTGGGGTGTGCGCCGACCAAACAAGCAAGAGACGTCGAACCCGCCGGTTTTTTAGGGGATTATTCGATGCTCGGGGAAGGAAAAGAAGGCGAGGCGCTTAAGATTTATATCAATCCGTCTTATCAGAGCACTTGTCATGACTATGACAAGGTCTTGATCGAGCCAGTCCAAATTTGGGTCAGCGGAAACAAAGATTTGGCCGAAATGCCGCCCGCAGAAAGACAGGTCTTAGTCAATCACATGCATGGCTCATTGGTTGACGAGTTGGGCAAACATTATCGAATCGTTCGAAACCCCGAACCCGGAACGATAAGAATCAGAACGGCGATCACTGAGGCGGAGGGCTCATGGGTCGCATTGGATACAGTCTCCTCGTTCGTGCCGCAGTTATTGGTCATGTCGACAATTAAAGAAGTGGCCACCGGAACAGCGACTTTTGTCGGCAGGGCCGGTGCCGAAGCGGATATCACCGATGCAATGACCGGAGAACGGATTGCCGCGGCTGTCGATCGTAGAGTCGGAAAGAAGTCCTACGAAGGCGTCACTCAAGAATGGGATGATGTGACACGGTCTTTCGATTATTGGGCGGAGCGCTTAGCATACCGCTTGGCGAATTGCGGTGCGATGCCGTCCGTGCAATGAAATTGACGCGCCTTTTTACCGGCTTCAATTATTCAAATAATAACAAAACATAAGGGATACAAAAATGAATAGATCAAGTAGTAAATTTATGCAGGCCATCATCGCCTGTGTTATGGGCGGGGTAATCGTATCGCCGACAGTATGGGCACAGGGAAATCTGATGATTTACCCAAAAATGGGACAAAATCCGCAACAGCAGCAACAGGATCAATATAACTGCCACGGTTGGTCGGTGCAGCAATCCGGCTACGATCCCAGCAACCCGCCTGCTCAAAGTTCCGGCCCAAGCTTTGGTAGCGCCTCCAGAGAAACGCTTAGGGGAGGGGCGCGAGGGGCTGCGGCAGGCGCAGCCATCGGTGCGATTGCCGGTGATGCTGGCAAGGGTGCGGCTATTGGTGCCGTTGGAGGCGCGATGAAGCGCGGATTTCTGGAACGTGACAGTCAACGGCAAGCCGCATCCGCCCCCCCGCCGGGGCTCGACAATTACAATCGAGCCATGAAGTCCTGCCTGGAAGCGCTCGGCTATTCGGTCAATTGATCGAGCCGGCCTTGATTGCAAAGCTTGATACACCACTCGGTTGAGTCAATGAACGATCCGATATCGACAAAACGGCGAATTTTTAATCAGAGCAGTATTCAAGGCTTATTGAGCCAGCTGAAGATGTCTTCGCGTTTTGTCGTTCTGCTGATTATCTTGATGCCCATGACCGTCTTAGCCGACGATACGGAAGTTAAGGAAAAGGCTCTTGACTCGATAGACGAGCGCATCACCGCCGTGCAGTCGAGGCGAGTTCAAGTCCAAAATAGGCTGTCTGCGTTGCCTGGCGACGGTTCGGGAGCGCCTCCCGAAGCGGAGGCTGACGAATGGGCCGAGTATAGACGAGTGCTCAATCTGATTGTCAACAGCTATGACAGTCATCTCGATGCATTGAATAAACTTAAGACTGTGCGGGTCGCTCGGCAGGATATCGAGGCGAAGTCGAAAGCGTGGCTGAATTTTGCCGAACCGGGACCCTATACCATCGATTTCGTTGACGATTTGTGGAACCAACTGCGTGCCAAGGAGCGCGAACTCGAAACCGTTCGTATTGAACAAGCACTGTATGACAATCTGCTTGAATCGAGACGAGATTCTTTTAAGAATTCCGAACAGGCGTTGAGAAAGGCGCAGGAACAGCTCGATAAGGCCGAATCGGCCTCGGTCAATCGCTTGCAATGGAAGCAGGACCTGGTTGAAATGCAAAACGTTCATGAGCAAGCACGGGTTGCGTTACTCGATACCGAGAATGAGCTTCGAAATGAAATCGTTAGGCTTCGGGACACTGAAAAGGAGCTCTTGCAACGACAAGTCAGGGTCGCGAGTTCGGCATCCCCTCTAACCGACCAGGATCGTGATGCCAAACTCGCCGCGTTGACGCAACGTCAGCAAGAAGTGGGCAAGGAGATCCAGAAAGCCATTGAAATCGGACGGATACTCGATGAGCAATGGCGACAAACGCGCGATCGATTGCAAGAAGCTCAGACATTTTCCAGTAGTCTGCTTCCGGAAGCGGCAGAACAGCAACAGAAGAAGCTCGAACTCTTACAGAATGAGTTAAAAACTCAAATGATCGAATCCGAGGTATCGAGTTCCATCATCAAGCTCTTGCGTTTACTGGATAGAATACTGCTCGCGCACCGTCATATCTGGGAGCTTCGATATCAGGTCGAAAACAATCCAGACTTGAAAACGCTCGAGGATGCTTTGGCCCAAATCGAACATGGTTACGATCAAATAAAGTTATGGCGTAAATTTCTACTTTCGGGTCTTGATGCGGCGCGTCGCCGTTTGGACAATCAAGAAAAAAAGCTTATCGACTGGAAACCCGAATTCGGCGATCGGGAATTGGGCGAACGAGAGCGACTCGCTTTTTGGCGGCACGATGGAATGTACAGGCGTCTGGTCGCGGAAGCCGACAACCTTGAATCCACTCTCTTAAGTTTTAAACAATCGATGGAAATGCGTTATAAAAACGCGACTGTCAGTGACCGAGTTACTAAAGTCTATAAGAATGCCGGTGACGTAGCCGTCCTTATCTGGGATTTCGAACTGTTCACGGTCGAAGATAAAATTGTCGTGGAAGGCCGTGAGATCATCAATCGTCGCAGCGTGACAGTCGGCAAGATCGTACGCATACTTTTCATCTTGGCATTTGGCTTATGGCTGATCGGAAAAATTTCTGACAGAGGTCTTCAGTCCTTGTCGAACAGACTCCCCGGACATGAAAGCGCCATTTTGTTGGGGTTCAGACTGTTCACGTTAATTGCTGTCATCGCTATCCTCGTTTTTGCTCTGGTCAGAGTACACATACCGCTCACCGTTTTCACGTTCTTTGGCGGCGCACTGGCGATCGGTGTCGGTTTCGGAGCCCAAAACATCATCAGCAACTTTATAAGCGGTTTGATTCTGTTGGTGGAACAACCCGTCAAGCTGGGCGATATCGTCGATGTAGAAGGCATTAGCGGCAAGATCACCCATATCGGCGGCCGTTGTTGCCAGGTCCATCGTTTCGACGGTATCGACATGCTGATTCCGAATAGTAGTTTTTTGGATAAGAGCGTCACCAATTGGACACTCTCGGACCAGTCTATTCGCTGCACGGTTACGGTCGGTGTCGCCTATGGTTCGCCGGTGCGTGATGCGCTTCAGTTGCTTGAGCAAGCGGCTGTAGAGCACGGCTTGGTGTTGAACGCGCCAGCTCCCGAAGTCTATCTGGAAGGGTTTGGCGACAATACGCTCAATCTGACCTTGGATTTTTGGGTCGGGAATCTAAAACAAATCAATCGTCGCCGCATCATGAGCGATATCCGTCATCGAATCGTCAATCTATTTGGTGAGCGAGGCATCGAGATCGCATTTCCGCAGCGTGACGTGCATGTTGATAGCAAAAATCCGATCAAAGTCGAGTTTGTATCGGCAGAGATCGAAACACCACTCAATCTAAAAGGGCTGTCGACAGGGCGGAATGAACCTGAGTCGATCGGTTCAGCTTAGACCGCTCTCTTCATCCAAAGAACATAATGAGGAGGTAAGCCATGAACAATTACATTTCGACGCAATCACCCAAAGGAGGTGGCTTATGAAAACTAAAATACAACCGGGGTTAACCGGCATGCTGTGTGCGGTTGGAATGGCCGCATCGATCGGTTGTGCCGAAAATAGGCCAATGACGGCTACGAATTCCATATCCGCTTTGGCCGCTGTTTCTCAACCGGCAGTAGAACCGGCGCAAGCCAAAGATTTGCTGATGAACATGGCTGAATTTCTGGCGAAAAGCCCGAGTTTCAGCGTGAATCTCGAGAGCAGCTACGAAGTTCTCCAGGAGTCGGGGCAGATGATCGAGTTCGGTGAAAACCGTAGGATCGTCGTCAGAAGACCGAACGGACTGCGCGTCGAAATCGAACACAGCGACGGCGAGCGGCATCTTGTTCAGTATGACGGGAATGATATTACAACGTCCAGCCCGACTCACAATGTCTATGCGCAAATTGTCAAACCGGGCGGCATCGATGAGGCCGTCATGTATTTCCTGAGAGATCTTGGCATGCGATTGCCGTTGGCGATGCTCTTGGTGAGCCGGCTGCCCGAAGAGCTGGAACGTCGGACTCTGGCGCTCGATTATGTCGAGAAAACCGTTGTCGATGGAACGCCGACCCATCATTTGGCGGGACGCACCGGAACGGTGGATTATCAGGTCTGGATTGCGGAAGGCGCTCGACCTCTGCCGCTCCGTATCGTCTTAAGCTATAAGAACGAAGAGGGGCATCCGTCATTCAGAGCGCAGTTTTTCGATTGGAACCTGATGCCAGAAATCCAAGACTCCCTGTTTACGTTCAACCCGACCGATGGCATGAGGAAAATCGCCTTTGCTGCGGAATTAAACAAAATTGCACTTGAGGATTCGATACGTCCGGAAGAAAGTGGAGGAAAACAATGAACACTAAAATCAAAACAGTCGCAACAGCTTTTATAGCGATTATCGTGATTTCGTTGGGAATCATCGATGAAGCAACCGCGCGTGGCCTGAGTGGAGGCGGTGGTGGTTATTCTCGAAGCGGCGCCGCTGCGAGCGGCAGTTTCTCCTCCGGTGCGGGCCGATACGGTTCGACGAGGTCCGGAAGTTCTGCGGCATCCGCATCTAGAACGTCTAGCCGCTCGCAGACCGCGCAGACGGCTTCAACGAACAGGGCGTCGACCCAGCAAAGCCGTCAAGGCAGCTCAACCGAAAATCAGGCACAACGCCAGGATTACAAGCTGGACAGCCAAAGTCAGCGCCAGCAATACTCGAATGAAAACGTCGAGACCCGTCAACAAGGCGCTACAAGTCGAACCCAAGATCGTCAACAAACCGCGCAGTCCTATCAAGGCGCTTACCCTCCGGGTTATCGACCGCCGGCAGGGGCTTACTATCCGCCGCCACAAGGCTATTACGACGATAACCATTGGGACGACGGCGAAGTCGCCGCCGTGGCGCTCGGTGCAGCTGCGGTGGGTGCCATGGCGGGATACGCGGCCGGAGACTCATCATCCGCGACAACGACAGCCCCGTCTACAACAGTCGACTATTCGGCACCTCCGCCTACAGCTTCGACCGGCCTGCCCTGTACGCCCAATACGACGGTGGTCAATGGCGTAACCTATTATCAATGCGGGGCTTCTTGGTATACCCAAGCTTACGGTAATAACGGCGTTATTTATATGCCGGTAGCGCCGCCATACTAAGATCAACCCGGCTTTTTGGGCGCAACACGGCGAGAACTCAACTTTTTGAGTTGCGTTCTCGGTTTAATGATTTTGCGCGGAATAATTTGTTTACCACCGGACTTTTGTCATGAACCCCATGAATTTTTCGTTAACTTTCCTACGATTAAAGAATGCCGCGCCGCTCCTACTCGGCATGATACTGCTGATGGCTGCAAACCCGTATGCCAGAGCGCTAGGGCCGATCGACACGCCGCCGACTTGGGGCGGCGACTTGTCGTCGCGGCCTCGGCTCAGCGGCAGTTGGGGCGGGTCGAGAGACGAATTGGCTAAAAAGGGTGTAGTGTTGGACGCAGACATGTATTTGCTTCCGCAGGGTGTCATTGCAGGCGGTAAGGACACGGCTGCGGAATTCTGGGGCAACGTCGACTACTCGCTCGATCTGGACATGGGTAAAATGGGACTCTGGCCGGGCGGTTTCTTCAAGTTCGAAGGTGTTTCAAGCTTCGGCAATACACTTTACAACGATGTCGGCGCCGTAGTACCCACCAACGCATCCTATTTGTTTCCCGGTGTCAATGAAGCCGATAACGCGTTGATGGGTGCGACATTCACGCAGTTTTTCAGTCCCCAATTCGGCGTATTCATGGGGAAAGTCAATCTGTTCGATTTTACGCCGACTGAATTCTACGGCAATTATCGCACTCAGTTTTCGAATGCAGCGATGAATTTCTCGATGGCTTATGCAATGGTTCCGCTCTCGGCTTATGGCGGAGGAATTTTATTTTTGCCGACGGAAAATATTACGCTGGCGGCGATGGCTCTCGATGCGAGCGGCACGCCGACAGACAATGATGTCGGCAAGGCTTTTGATGACGGTACGACCGTCGTTAGTGCGGCAAATATCAAAATCAAGCCGTTCGGGCTGGTCGGTCATCAGAGTGTCAGCGGAATATGGAGTGACAAGCCCCGTTTTTCTCTAGATCAGGACCCTGCCAACATAGGTCGTATGCTTTTGAACGAAAGATTTCCCAGGCTTGCAAACCCCGGCACGATACTCAGCCGGATTCTCGAGCGATTTTTTCCGGAACTGCTCGTCCCGGTTAGACCGGCGAACCGAAAAGACAACACCTGGGCGGTTATTTACAGCTTCGATCAGTATTTATGGCAGCCGGAAGGCGATTCGAGCAAAGGTATCGGCCTTTTCTTCAGCTTTGGCGCTACCGACGGTAATCCGAATCCCATTCAGTACAGTTATCTGATGGGAATCGGCGGCAAGGGCGTCATGCCCGGTCGGCCTGACGACTCGTTCGGTATTGGCTGGGCGCGCACGCAATTCAGCGACCATTTTGTACCGCTACTTCGCGAGCGGCTCAATCTCGGGCTCGATTACGAGGACGCAATAGAATTGTATTACACCGCTTCGGTTACGCCTTGGCTCACTTTGAGCCCCAATCTTCAGATCATCAACTCTGCGTTGAATAAAACACTCAACAGCAATGGTGAGTTGCAAGGCTTGGATACGACGCTCGAAGCGAGTTTGCGTATGAATATCAAATTTTAATCGGCTTCAAGTGTTGATTCGAAAAGACAATGTTCAAACCGGTTCGACTGTGAAAAAAAACGGCAAAACATATAGACTCGAGCCGTTGCCAAGCAATGGCCGTAGAGGACTGTGATGCGGATAGTTAACTTTTTCGCGATGTTCTTCGTATTCGTAACTTTTCGTACGCAAGGCCAGGAGCTGGAACCGCGCTCGTATGTCAACACTCCCGTGGGTCTGAATTTTCTGGTCATGGGTTACGGACTCACGGAAGGCAGTGTCGCGACCGATCCTTCGTTGCCTTTACAAGATGCGCAGCTCCAGGTTCATTCTATGTTTTTTGCCTATGCTCGTTCGCTGGATGTCTTAGGTAAGTCCGCCAAGTTTGACGTAGTGGTGCCCTATGCCTGGCTTTCAGGCGACGCCAAGGCATTTGGTCAAACTCGCGAGCGCCGCGTGGACGGCTTCGCCGATCCGCGTTTTCGCTTTTCGCTCAACCTTTTCGGCGCTCCCGCATATCCTATGGATGAATTCAAGCATTATCGACAAGACCTTGTTATCGGCACCGTTCTAGAAGTGACGGCGCCGGGCGGGCAATATGACGCCGACAAACTCGTTAACATCGGTACCAATCGGTGGTCTATCAAACCGGAGATAGGCATTGCCAAGAGTTATGGACCTTTAACATTGGAGTTGGCCGGTGGGGTCCGATTCTTCAGCGAAAACGATGAGTTTTTCGGCGGTCAACTGCGTGAACAGGAGCCTATCTATTCTGTTCAGGGTCACATTGTTTACAGCTTCGGCTACGGTATCTGGGCAGCTGTGGACGGTACTTTTTATACCGGCGGTCAGACTAGCGTGGACGGATCAAAAAGTAACGACCGGTTGGAAAATTCACGTATGGGCGCCACACTGGCATTGCCCGTAAACCGTTATAACTCCGTCAAAATCTATTACAGTACCGGCGTCTCGACCCGTATCGGAAGCGACTTCGATGTGGCGGGCATTGCTTGGCAATATCGTTTCGGCGGAGGGTTCTGAGATGAGATTGAGCGAAGTTTTATTACCCCCGTCGTTTATTGCATTCAGCGCGAAAGTGTCAATTTGGGGGAAGGCACTGTGATATCGACATACTAACCATGATCTTTGAGTTCGGGAGTACTTTCAAAACATGAAGCGATTCATCGAGTTGTCATTAATGGCGTTGATTATTATCGCGACTTCCGTATGGGGGGCTCTTGCCGTTTATTTCGGCGATTCGGATAGCGGCATTATCTGGAATTTTTTATCTGCCGGTTTTGGTGTGTTCAGTCTGGTCACACTGATTAGCCTGGGATTTCCACATTGGCGTAAACGCTGCCTTTACGGCTATGGGGTTGTATTTTCGCTAATTCTGATCTGGTGGCTTTCGATCAGTCCTTCGAACGATCGGCAATGGCAACCCGATGTGGCTAAGCTGGCTTATGCTACCTTCGACGGCGACAAAGTCACCGTTCACAATATCCGTAATTTCGACTACCGGAGCGAATTCACTTATGTTCCGGCTTATTACACGAAAACCTTCGACTTGAACGAATTAGAAGGCGTCGATTTGTTCTCTGTGTATTGGATGGGGCCTGCGATTGCGCATACGATTCTAAGCTTCAATTTCGGCGACGGTGGTCATCTGGCGGTTTCGATCGAAGCGCGCAAGGAGTTGAGCGAAGGCTATTCGACGATCAAGGGTTTTTTCCGGCAGTATGAGCTGATCTATATCGTCGCGGACGAGCGCGATGTGATTCGGCTGCGCACAAATTATAGAAACGATCCGCCAGAACAGGTCTATCTGTACCGGCTACAAGGCCCCCCGCAAAACGCCAAGCGTCTGTTTTTGGGTTACCTGGATAAGATCAATTCGCTGAACGAAAAACCCGAGTTTTACAATACCTTGGTGGACAACTGCACGACCGCCATCTGGCTGCGTTCGCGCATCAATCCTGAACATCTACGCTTTTCCTGGAAAATTTTATTGAGCGGCTATCTGCCGGAATACCTATACGAATCCAATAGGCTCGATACCCGGGTTCCGTTCAAGGAATTACAACGACAATCGCTGATCAATGAATGGGCGCAGAGGGGCGATCAAGAGGCCGATTTTTCAAGACGTATCCGCACGACAATTCTCAAACCCAATTAATCATTTGCCCTATCAACTTTAATGAAATGTAAGGAAAAAAAGCTATGAATATTAATTCCAAATACCTGAAAGTAAAGGCGGGTCACTTGCTATCGTCTATGCTAGTGACGATGTTGTTATCGGGATGCACGGGCATCGGCAAGGGCATGGTCGAGGCAATGCTGGAAAAATCGGAAGCCGAGGATACGCGAGTTTGCCAAGTCTGGGGCCAGCCTTTTACCGGAATTAGCTCCGGTTTGGGTAAGCCGCAGGGCAAAACCAAGCTGTTGTTCGTGCATGGTGTCGGCGATCATCTGCCGGGCTATACGACCGAATTCATGGAGAAACTTGCCAAGCAGTTGAACTTGAATGTACGTTCTGAAACCCCGAAAAATATCACGTTGAACGCACCTTTAGTTCCGGAGAAGGATCTCGGTAATCTACGTATCACGCAGCTTCTTAACGAAAAAGATGGGCGCGAGCTGATTTTTTATGAATGGACTTGGTCGAATATTACTCGAGACCAAAAAGCGTTACTGGCATTCGACAATTCGGGAGACTACGAATTCAGGCGTGCCAGAATCAACAGTATGCTGAAAAAATTCAGCAATGATACAGGCCCCGATCCGATTATTTATTTGGGAGAAAGCAGAGAAGCGATTTTAGCGGGCTTTGCACAATCATTTTGTTGGATGGCCAGTGGCGATTGGCTGGATCTTCCTGACAGCGGTAGCCATACCTGTACCGGCTTGCATGACGAGAATATCGGCCATATCGCACATGACGATTATGTTTTTATTTCGCACAGCTTGGGCAGCCGTATCACGATCGACGGCATGCAGCGCATTGCTTATCTTTTGGCGAATGCTGAAAAGTTTGCCGATCCTAGCAAAAAAACTGAGGTAACTAGGGCGTCCATCGAGGCTTTGCAAAATAAACGTTTACCCATCTACATGCTGTCGAACCAGTTGCCAATGCTGCAATTAGGAAGAAAACTTCCCGAAGTGAGCGGTCAAGGCGAAAGCTATTGCAGTCCTGCAAGCGACCGTTACGATGAGCGCATGGTCAACGAGACGGCGATCGTGGCATTCAGCGATCCCAACGACTTGTTAAGTTACGGTATACCGCCGGGATACAAAGACAAGTATCTTGATTCGAGACTTTGTGCAACAGTCACTAATGTCAACATCAACGTCGCAAAGATCATCGATGCATTCGGCCTAAGCGATTTGGCCAATCCGTTGGAGGCCCATTTAGGTTACGATCGAGATGATCGCGTCGTCGCGTTGATTGCCAACGGCATCGGTCACCCGAATGCTTTACCGTTGATCGAAGAAAGGTGTGAATTTGTCAAAACCGTCAAATGACTTCAAGCACGTCGCAATTTTGGTAGCTGAAACCGGGCGAATCTCATGCCGGTTTTCGCGAAAAATCGTGGCGCGCTTGCCCATCTATTCTTTAGTTTATCTATCCATGAATGGCCAAAATCATGTCAAAACAATTCAGACTGCTGATCACCGCCTTGATAGTGATGACATTATTTACGGCATGTTCTACAACCCACGTGGCAACCCAGTCAAAACGCGCAGCTATTGAACAATTACTCTTGAGCGAGGCATTGATTCGCAGCCTTCCTCAGGAAGCCGACAGTTTGTTACCGATATCGACGGGTGCAAATGTCTTTCTCGAAATTTCCGGTATCAGTGGGGATGAAAAGCTTGTGCGGGATGTTTTGGCCGGATGGTTGGGCCAACAGGGTTACTTTGTACAAAATGAGGCAGCAAAAGCATCTTATCGCATCAACGCTATTCTTTCGTCTTTCGGAACCGAGGCCGGCAAAATGTTAGTCGGCGTGCCCGAGGTCGAAGGCAACTTTATTTCGATTGGCGAGCTCGCGTTTTATAAAGCGGAATACCAAACAGGTTATGCTAATTTTTTCTTCGATATTTTCGAATTGCCTTCAGGACGGCATATTTTCCGGACATCGTCATTTCTCGCCGAAACGTTCTATAACTATTACACGGCATTTCTAATATTCGATTTCAACAGAACAAATCTGATTAAGCCGCCCCGGCTCCATTCGTTTCAACATGAATGAAATACTGATGCTGCTCAAGCCGATGTAAAGATTAACCCAGGGTTTAATAAAGCTATGTTTGCGTTAATAGTTGGACTAGCCCCGTCATGGATTGCTGGGGGAATGACAAGGGTCTTTTACTTCCTTGTGGTCTGGATCCCGGCAATCCCTGCCGGGATGACGATTTCGATACCTTTTCAACTACTAACGCGAACATTGTCTTCATTAACACAATCGGTGTGGATTAGTGATTTGTCAAAATAGTCACATCGTTAGTTGAGTAGCAGTATTTCTTTGGTCAATACAATTAAATTGGTTTTTTTCATGATTACAACTATCAAGCCCTATGCCATTCTTGTTGCAAGCCTCTGTTTGGCGGCCTGTTCATCGGTCCAAGTTGTCACGGTCTATGATCGCTAGGCGTCTTTCGATCGCTAAAAAACTTATTCTTTAGAGCCTTCCGATGCAGCGATTCCAATGGCGCCATCGGTTGAGGCGGCGCTTCGAGATTCGCTACGGACGCAATTGTACGCTCGCGGTATCATCGAGGTATCCGAAAACGCAGACCTTCATGTCGTGCGGCATGTATCGACCAAACAAAAAGTAACAGTCCATCAATCGCCCGGCGTTCCTTATCGCTACGGAGCATGGGCAGGTGCCTCGTACGGTTATACCGATGTTTCTCAATACACGGAGGGCACTTTGATACTGGACTTCGTCGATGCAAAGACGCAGAAATTAGTGTTTCGTGGAGCCATTACCGGTACCGTCGGTAAACCGGAAACGAACGCCGAACGAATCCGGGAGGGTGTGGAAAAATTCATCCAAAATTATCCTGCAATAGTTGCACATTGATCATCAAAAAAGGTATTGGGTCATGTTTCAAAATAATCAATCGATCAAAACATTATTCTGTCGGCTTATCTTTGTTCTGGGATTAGTCTGTATTATTCCGGCGCAAGCGGAAGACTCATCGGAAGTGACGGCGTTGATGGGGTTGCTCGGCATTAACTCGAAAGAGTTAGCCAATCTGGAGCAGGGTAAAACCGTCTCATTCGATATCGCGGAAAACAACGAAAAAGAATTGGCCGCCGGCGTCGTGATGTACATACCGGCTAAACCTTCCAAGCTCGTTCAGTACATTAACGAGAAAGATCTCGGAACCATTGATACCGATCTCATTTCGCAAGGTAAGATTCCGGCCAACGCGACACTGGAGTCGTTCAAAGGTTTTGCTTTAAAGGCAGGAAGTGGGGAGGCAAAGAATTTCATGCGGGCGCAACCGGGCAGTCAATTCAATTTGTCGATCGACGAATTCAAGCTTCTTAAGAGCATCGACGCCGCGCAAGCCGACGTGGCGTCACAATCCTATCGGCGCATTCTTCTCGAACGCATGCAATCTTATCGCAAAAATGGACTGAAAGGGATTGCCAATTATGATCGCGGCGACGGTTTGACGGCGAGGCCTGCGGAAGAGCTTCGCACCGCAACATTGGCCAATAAAGTATTGACGCGTTATTTTCCGCAAGTTTACAAGGCTTGGCTCGATTATCCCGCGGCAATGCCTGCGGGTGCAGACGAACAATTTTTCTGGCTCAATCGCAATGTCGAAGGGCGCCCCACCGCAATCCTGGGGCATCGCATCATGTTGTCATCGAATGGCGCCGAAGTCATGCTGTCCCGGCAGTTTTATGTCGGGCACTCCTATAATTCCAATCAACTCAGTATCGCCTGTCTGCCTTATCGGGATGGCTCATTGGTTTTCTATGCCAACCGGAGCTTTACCGACCAAGTGGCGGGCTTCGGTAGCGGCTTGAAACATTCGATTGGGCGCGAGCAGATGCGCGCCGAAATCGTAAAGAGGCTGATTAACTTGCGTAAGGCAATTATGTAAGGGGCTTTTTTGGAATATACTTGGATTGCGGCCGGATATGGTGCGCCCCATTCAACACGGAGATTACGATTTCGTGTTCCATACTATCCCTGTCTATTCGTATGAGTTTTCCTTGATAGAACAAAATGGTCAGTGATTTGGTGTTTAAAGCGGTTTATTGCTTCGGCAAAAATCGTTTAAGTTCCGGCAGACAAGAGCCGCAGCCGGTTCCTGCGCTGAGTCGTTGCCCGATTTGTTCGACGTTCGCCAAATTGAATTCCCGGACCGCTTTGGCGATCGATTTTTCGCCGACATTGAAACAGGAACAAACCAAGCGGCCGCAATCCTCTTGTCCTTCCGGCGGCAAAGCGCTCAATAATCGTAAGCGCTCCTCTTTGTTGATCTGCGGTTGTGCGAATAGCGTCTCAAGCCAGCCGGTTCCCGGCAATGACGGTGTTGAGGACACGAATAAGCAAACTTCCAATTGGTCGTCGATGATTAGCGCGCTGCGATACACTCCGCGTTCCGGATCACTGTATTCCAGGCAATGAGGGTTGTTCGACTCGCCGGATAGCGATTTTAGCCAGTCGGGCCAAGAAGGGAAGGGGGTGCGGTCGGCTAGCTCGTAGCGGATAAAGCCGTTGCCTTTGACTGTAACGCGGTATTCTATATCGTCGACCATCAATGGTGAACGCGTCAATAACATCGCGTACCAGAGCGCTCGATAAGGCGTGATGGCTGCCGGGGTTTGCTTGCTTTCCGGTTGGCCTGAATGCGGATCGACGACCGGGTTGACCAATGCGCCGACTCGTCCACGGCTACTGACTTGCGCAGTCCAGTGCATTGGCACGAATAAACTGCCGGATTGCTGATTTTCTGTGACGACGACTCGGACGATCATATTGCCCCATAGACTCGAGATCGTCGCTAGATCATGCGTTTGTAAATAATAACGTGCCGCATCGAGCGGATGAATCTCAACGAAAGGCTCCGGTTTATGAGCATTCAGTTTCGCCGACAAGCCGGTTCGGGTCATCGTATGCCATTGATCGCGCAGGCGTCCGGTATTCAACGTGAAAGGATAATTCGGATCGGGTTTGTTAACCGGCGAGCGCGGGCGAATCGCAATGAACCGGGCTTTTCGGGACGGCGTATAAAACTTGCCGTCGGCGAAAAGGCGCGCGGTGCCGTTAGGATTCTTTATACTGACCGGCCATTGCACAGGTTGTAAATGGTCGTAGGCGTCTTCGGTCAGATCTCCGAAGGCCGAAATATCGAAATCGCGCGGTTGGTCTTCCCGGTTATTTTCAAAGCCGGAAAGCGCGGCATGTTCGCGGAAAATGTCGGCGCAGGACCGGTAGGCGAAGGCATGTTTGAAGCCCATGCGGGCGGCGACTTGACTGACGATCCACCAATCCGGCCTAGCGCTTCCGGAAAAAGGGAATAGCGGTCGCTGACGCGATATGCGCCTTTCCATGTTCGTGACGGTGCCGTCTTTTTCGCTCCAGCCGGCCGCCGGTAGGCGGACATGCGCTAAATCGACTGTATCGGTATTCTTGATGCAATCCGATACGATGACGAGATCGCAGCGTTTCAGCGCATTTTTAACTTTGTCCGCGTCCGGCAGAGTGACGACCGGATTCGTTGCGATAATCCAAACCGCCTTGACGGTGCCCGCATCAATCGCATCGAACAGTTCGACCGCTTTCAGGCCGGGACGGGTCGCGATCTGGTCGGTTTGCCAAAAGCGGGCTACGCGGTCGATATGCTCGGGATTATCCAGTTCCATGTGAGCGGCCAAGGTATTGGCCAAACCGCCGACTTCGCGTCCGCCCATCGCATTCGGCTGGCCGGTGAACGAAAAAGGCCCCATGCCCGGTTTGCCGATTCTACCGGTTGCTAAATGACAATTGATGATGGCATTGCATTTATCGGACCCGGAGGCCGATTGATTGACGCCTTGCGAATAGACCGTGACGGTTTTAGCGGTCTTCGCATACCAACCGTAAAACTTTTCGATGTCGGCCGAAGACAAACCGCAGTCTTGCGCGACAGCTTCAATACTTCCTGCAGTGTTTCGGGCGGACTGTAAAGCCCATTCGAAATCCTGAGTATACGCGGCGATATAGTCGTTATCGAGCGCGTCGCTTTGCGCCAAATAAGCCAACAAACCGTTGAATAATATGCCGTCCGTGCCCGGCTTGATCGCCAAATACAAATCCGCGCTGTCGCATGTCGCGGTTCGGCGCGGATCGATGACGACGATTTTTAGCGTCGGATTGTTTTTTTTGGCTCTTAGGATGCGCTGAAACACGACCGGGTGACACCATGCGGTGTTCGAGCCGGTCAGCACGATCAATTCGGCGGCTTCCAAGTCTTCATAGCTGCACGGGACGGCATCGGCGCCGAAGGCTCTTTTGTAGCCGGTGACGGCCGAGGACATGCACAGCCGGGAATTGGTATCGATATTGGCCGAACCGATAAAGCCTTTCATGAATTTATTGACGACATAATAGTCTTCGGTCAATAACTGGCCAGAAACATAGAATGCTACCGCGTCGGGCCCGTATTGCCGGATGACAGAAGTCAAACCGTCGGCAACGGTGTCGAGCGCGGTATTCCAGTCGCATGGTATGCCATGAACTTCGGGATGCAGCAGACGGTTTTCTACCGACACGGTATCGCCCAATGCCGAACCTTTCGAGCACAGTTTACCGAAATTGGCGGGGTGATCCGGGTCGCCTTGTATCGTCACTTTGTGGGCGATAGAATCGTCGACGGTTGCAACGATACCGCAGCCGACTCCGCAATAGGGACAGGTGGTTTTAATTGTCTTTCCGTTCATGGCGGCAGTCACGCGGCAATCGGGAGTGGGCGTCCGAAAATCAGACAATCTCGGTACGGCGAAATGTCGGTCCGGTTTTTCAAACAATCGAGATACCAAGCCGAATCGACGGTATCGCCGTAGAGCACGATGCCGGCGATACGCCGATTCTTGATGACCAATTTTTTATAGATATGCAGGGCAGGGTCCTTGAAGACGATCTGCTCGCAGTGTTCGCCGCCATTGAAATCGCCTGCCGAAAACAGATCGATGCCGGTAACCTTGAGCCGGGCTGCCGGCAACAGGCTTTGATAACGCGAATCGTTTCGATGACTCAATTGCCTGGCGCAGACCTTGGCTTGCTCGTAGACCGGCGCGACCAGTCCAAATAATTCGCCGCGATGCTGCACGCATTCGCCGACCGAATAGATCGTAGGATCGCTGGTTTGCATCGTGTCGTCGACGACGATGCCTTGTTCGCAGTCGAGACCGATGGTTTTTGCGAGTGCGATATTCGGCCTGATACCGGTTGCCATGATCAGTAGATCGGCGGGCAGGATGCTGCCGTCGCTCAGTTCGACTTCGGCAATATGACCGCCTTGGCTGATAATGTTCTCGATCGTACAACCCAGCTTGAAATGAAGCCCCTTGGATTCGAGCTGCGCTTTCAAGAGATCGCCGGCCTCGTTATCGAGTTGGCGATTCAATAAATGATCGGCGCGATTGATGACGGTCACATGCATGCCGCGCTGCTTAAGACCGTTGGCGGCTTCCAAACCCAACAAGCCGCCGCCGAGTACGATGGCGTGCCGTTTGCTTCGGCTTTTTGCGATCATCGTTTCGACATCGGCAATTTCGCGAAAACTCATCACGCCATCGGTATCGCGGCCCGGAATCGGTAGAATCAACGGCAGCGAACCGGTTGCGATCAATAACCGGTCGTAAGAAGCTTCCGTGCCGTCCTTTGCGATCACGCGGCGGCGGCTCCGGTCGACATCGACGACGGTTTTACCCGGGCCGCAATGCAGCGTGATATGGTGTTTTCGATACCAGGCAAAGTCGTGAATCATGATGTCATCGATCCGTTTTTCCCCATACAAGACCGGCGTCAACAAGATGCGATTGTAATTCCCGTAAGGTTCGGCGCCGAATACGATGATGTCGTATAAGTCGGGTGCCGATTCGATCAAGGCTTCGACGGTACGCATGCCCGCCATGCCGTTACCGATGACGACCAGTTTTTGTTTCATGACCATTCTCCTCAAAGAAGATGCGGGCGCGTTGACTTTACCGGGTGAATGAATAGCCGAGTTGCGCCGGTAAATCGGTTAAAACGAAATGTTGCCCTGCACCCAAACCTTTTGCGTGTCGTTTTGGGCAAAAGCGGGGGCGTTAGCATCGGAGTCGTAATAGGCGTATTTCAACAAGACGGAATAATGCTTGCCGAACGCCTTGGTGACCTGAAAATCGTATTCGTTGCCGTAATCGATACTACCGCTGTCGTCGGTGAAGTTGTGATAGACGAACATCATATTGGCGCCGAGCACGCTGCTTGCCAAGGTGAAATTGACGTCTCGAATACCGTCGCCAGGCGTTGCCAGAAATCGGTCGGCCCAGCCTTGAAAAGCATGGTTGGTGCCGAGCGGCGTTTGGAAGGCATTGCGCCCGTTGCCATTAAGTTGTTCCATGGCAGCTTTTGCCGTGATGCCGAATAGCGTCAATCCGCCCATCAAGTTGTAACGATCCAATGCGAAGCTGTTCGGATTGTTTTGATAATCGGCTTGATAGCTGTATTCGGCCGTGTAATGCAACGCCAAGTCTTCGTTGATTTGCGGCGAGCCAATCAGTCTAATACCATAGGTTTGGCTGGATCGGCCGAACAACGCCTTGTCTTCGGTATATTTCAACCAGTAACCGTAAGCGGTTGCACTGCCCAAATTGCCGAAGTTGTAATTAACGTTGAGTAAAGGGAGTTCGGTGTTGTCGGTCAACGAAAGAATGTTTCGGACTCTGCCGATATAGCCGGCCCGAATCGTCAAATCGGCAATCGAGGTGTTCGTCACCAACACAGAATCGTAGGTCATCTCCATTTGCCGCCAACCGACGTTACCGATGAAGCGGTCGTCGTCCAGCTTGATGCGTTGCCGGCCGCCCTTGATCAATGTATCCGGAATACCGTTAAAGGTGAGCCAGAGTTGATTCAATTCGTGCCGGTCGGCCGGGTCGGCGACAACATGAAAGCGGCTGTTGCCGGTGGATACGCCATTGTAATCGCGCTGCGCGGCAAAGATATTCTCGTATTCGACGAAACCTTGCCAACCGAATACATTCGGACTCAAATAGCCCAGACGCAAGCGAAAGGTATTGGCATTGGCCGGTTCCGGCGGGGTGCTTTCGGTGTTGGCATGTTCGTAGCGGTAGTTCAGATCGAAAGTAACTTGGCCGTATTTACCGTCGCTTTGTCCAAATTTAAGTGCGTTTTCAATCGTTTCGTCGAAGCCGCCGGCCTGGGCTGACGATGTTATCGCGATTAATGTTGCCGAACAGGCGATATGCCAAGACCTTCGGGTTTTAAGCGGTAAAGCGGTAGCTAATAGCATCGTATTCTCCTTAATGAACATGAAATCGTTTTGATCGCACATGCGATCCATTAGAACGGGCTTAGGCAACACGCGGTTACAGCGAGTACGCATCGCGTAATTTCTTCAAGCACCTTAATGCGTATGGTCGCATTCGGCTAGAAAAGTCAGTAGGCTTTCTCGGTACTGGTAATAATCCGGGTGATCGAGCAAGGCTTGTCGTGTGCGCGGCCTTGGTAGATCGATCGTTTCGATCTTGCCGATCTTCGCGTGCGGACCATTGGTCATCATCACGACCCGGTCGGCGAGCAGGATGGCCTCGTCGACATCGTGGGTCACGACGATCGCTGTTACATGGGTTCGTTCCCAGACTTCCATCAGGACTTCCTGCAATTCCCAACGGGTCAGCGAATCGAGCATGCCGAATGGTTCGTCGAGCAATAACAGTTTCGGCGACAATGCAAAGGCGCGGGCAATGCCGACTCGTTGGCGCATTCCGTTGGAGAGGTCCGCCGCTTTTTTATCTATTGCATCGGCCAGTCCGACGCGGGTTAAGTAATATTCGACGATATCGTCGCGCTCGGATTGCGATGCATGCGGATAAACGTTGTCGACGCCGATCATGACGTTCTCGAAAGCGGTCAACCAGGGAAATAGGCTGGGCGATTGGAATACGACGCCCTTGTCCGGACCGGCACTGTCGATTTCTTTGTTATCCAGCACGATACCGCCTTCGGAAACGTCGGTCAGGCCTGCGGTCATCGACAGTACGGTCGATTTACCGCAGCCCGAATGGCCGATGATCGAGATGAATTCGCCTTTTTTGGCTAACATGTCAAATCCGTCTACAACCTTGACCGTGCTTTTACCGTCGGGTGTCGGATAGATTTTCGAGAGTTGCGAGAATTCCAGATAACGCGGTTTGCCAAGATCGTTTTGTTTGGGTTTTAAAGCTGAGATGTCCAATTTCCAATCGTTGCTGGTGTTGGGTCGAACATCCGGCAAAACAATGTTTTCTTTATCGGACGCGTCGGCTTTTTGCATACCGACACCCATCAAATAGCGAGTGATTTCGGCGCGGAGTTTCTTGAAGGTTTCATCGTGATTCAGCGCGGTTCGGCCGCGCGGTCTTGCCAACGGAATCTTGAAGCTGGGCCCGAATGTCGCGCCGGGTCCGGGATTCAGTGCGATGACGCGATCGGCCATATAGATCGCCTCGTCGACATCGTTCGTGATCAAAATGACGGTTTTCTTTTCCGCTTGCCAAATTGCGAGGATTTCGTCCTGAAGTTTGCCGCGCGTCAGCGCATCTAATGCGCTCAAGGGTTCGTCCAACAACAAGATATCGGGATTGGCGGCCAAGGCCCGGGCCACATTGACGCGTTGACGCATGCCGCCCGACAATTCGGCCGGTTTTTTGGTTATTGCAGCACCTAAATTGACCATGCGTACGTATTTTTCGGTATGCGCTTTACGCCGGTCGGCAGGCCAATCCTTGAAGCGTTGATCGACGGCCAGTGCGACATTGTCGAATACGGTCAGCCAAGGCAGCAGCGAATAATTTTGAAAGACCACGCAACGGTCAGGCCCCGGTCCCTTGATCGGCCGGCCTTGTTTAAGCACCTCGCCGCTGTCGGCCTCGATCAATCCTGCGATCGTTGAGATCAGCGTGGTCTTGCCGCTGCCTGAAAAACCGACGATCGCGATAAATTCGCCTGCCTCGATGTCCAGATTGATGTTTTTCAATACCGGCGTTTTACCCTTGCCCTCGCCGTAGGATTTATAAACGTTTTTGAGTTGTAAGAAAGGTTTCAAGGAATGGACCTTGGCTAAGGGTGCTGCGGGTGCCGGCGTGTCGATTGATTCGTCATCGATACGTAAGAGTCGGGATGTTTTCATGTCGGTCTCCGGGTCAGAGTGTTTTGCCGAAGGAGAAGGCTTGTTGCAGCGAATGCATGATGCGGTCCAGCATGAACCCGATGATGCCGATCGTGAATACCGCGACCATGATACGGCCTAAGGAATTCGAGCTGCCGTTTTGAAACTCGTCCCAGATAAACTTTCCAAGGCCTGGGTTTTGTGCGAGCATTTCGGCCGCGATCAGCACCATCCAGCCAACCCCAAGCGACATGCGCATGCCGGTGAAGATATAGGGTAAGGCCGAGGGTAGTACGATCTTCTTGATCTGCGTGCTCCAGTTGAGACGAAGGACTTTGCCGACATTGACCAAATCCTTGTCGATCGACGAGACGCCGACCGCGGTGTTGATCAGCGTCGGCCATAACGAGCATAGCGTGACGGTAATTGCCGAGGTCAAAAAGGCTTTTTCGAACCATGAATCGTCCGTTGTGATGTAGACCGCGCTGACAACCAGCGTCACAATCGGCAACCAAGCGAGCGGCGAAACCGGTTTGAAGATCTGAATCATTGGGTTGATCGCGGTATTAATGACCGGGCTCATGCCGCAAAGAATACCGAGCGGCACAGCAATCAATGTTGCAATGATAAAGCCCGTGAATACGGTATAAAGACTGGTCAAAATTTGGTCGAAGTAAGTCGGTTTGCCGGTATAGGGCCGTGTTTTGATTTCGGCTTGCGGGTCGCGCGCCAACTTTTGTTGATTGCGGATTTTTTGGCGCTCGTAGAATGCGGCCATTTTTTCTCTTTCGGCATGATGGGCGTCGATCAGTCCCTGCGCTTCATGCCATACGGCTTTTGGTCCCGGAATCGCGCCCAAACTGGTTTGGATTTTTACGGCCGAGGCATTCCAAAGGCCAAGGAATACGACGAAAGCCAGTATCGGCACGATGATCGTCAAACCGATTTGCCGCATTTGCTGCTGCGGATTTTCGCCTGTACAAAGCTTGACGAACGGTACGAACCAGGTCAGCCCGGTCACGTTGAAAAATTTGATTAATGTAGTCGACATGGAGAACCTCTTTGTCTAACCAACGGTCATGTTTAGTCATGAATGTCTAAAAAAATGACGCGTCCTTGCGCCTAGGCGACATTCGATGTCACTATCGGAAGGGGTTGTTCTTTATTTAGGATTCGGTCATAAATAACTTCCCTATTTTTAATGCACGGTAAGCAAGTTCGGTAACTCGATTGACAGGTGTCGGCGGCAGGGCAGATTTTTGCTCCTGCAAAATCTGCATTCATGCCATCCATGGCAATCAGTCACCGCTGTCAAGCCTACACGGACGTATTCACCCAGCACCTAAATTCCATAGCCTTTTGGCTATGGTAACTATCTTGCATAATTTAGGTGCTGGGTTCACGGCGTCCTGTCAAGCGAGTTACCGAACCCGCTACAAAACGCATAGCTCCAGGAAGTTATTTTTCACGAAATCCTTACTTGTTTTATTCGGAGCGATGCGCCGTCATTGGCTGATTTTTCCGTCTTTCATTATTTCTTTGCCTTTCAGACCGATTGTGAATTTCGTTAGGTATTCGTTCGGTTTGCTGCCGTCGTAAACAATGTCGTCGATAAAATCAGCTTGCGGCGGTTTGAATCCGGTTTCGTTTTCAGGCGGA
This sequence comes from Methylotuvimicrobium sp., assembly GCF_050611805.1. Classification (NCBI taxonomy): domain Bacteria; kingdom Pseudomonadati; phylum Pseudomonadota; class Gammaproteobacteria; order Methylococcales; family Methylococcaceae; genus Methylotuvimicrobium; species Methylotuvimicrobium sp. The sequence continues at coordinate 24,693 of NZ_JBNGHF010000007.1, read as the reverse complement.
AAATCGCTTGCCTTGGCTTTACCTTCGGCAATCAATTCTTTTGCGGCGGCCCTATAGATATCCGGGCGATAAACTTTTTTAGCCGTTTCTACGAACCATTCGTCGGATTTGGGTTCGTTGATCTGTCCCCAGCGGCGCATTTGCGTCAGAAACCAGATTGCATCGCTGTAATAGGGATACGTGGCGTGATAACGGAAAAATACATTGAAATCGGGCAGTGAACGGACATCGCCTTTTTCATATTCAAAAGACCCGGTCATGCTGTTTGCGATCACTTCGTAGTCGGCGCCGACATAACGGCTGTCAGAGATAATCTTGGCTGCTTCTTTGCGGTTCTTATTGTTTTCGGCGTCGAGCCATATCGCCGCGCGAATCAGCGCCTTGACGATGGCCAAGTGTGTGTTCGGGTTTTTATCGGCCCAGGTTTTACTGACACCGAATACTTTTTCAGGATTGTTCTTCCAAATTTCATAATTGGTCACGACGGGTACCCCGATGCCTTTGAACACCGCTTGCTGGTTCCACGGCTCGCCGACGCAATAACCGTAAATCGTGCCGGCTTCGAGAGTGGCTGGCATTTGTGGCGGCGGAGTGACAGACAGCAGAACTTCGGCATTAAGTTGCCCGGTCGTTTCTCCCGGCGGCGCGTAATAACCTGGTTGTATACCGCTGGCCGCCAACCAATATCGCAGTTCGTAGTTATGCGTCGAAACCGGAAATACCATGCCCATATTGAACGGTTTGCCTTCGGCCTTGAATTTTTCGATAACCGGTTTCAAAGATTCGGCTTTGATTGGATGCACCGGCTTGCCGTCTTGCATTGGTACATGCGGTTTCATTTGTTGCCAGATGTCGTTCGAAACGGTCACGGCATTGCCGTTCAGGTCCATGCTAAACGCGGTAATCACATCGGCTTTCGTGCCGAAACCAATTGTCGCGCCCAAGGGTTGTCCCGCTAGCATATGCGCGCCGTCCAACTCGCCGTTGATAACGCGGTCGAGCAAAACTTTCCAATTAGCTTGGGCTTCTAATTGCACATAAAGGCCTTCATCTTCGAAAAACCTTTTTTCATAGGCGATGGCCAAGGGCGCCATATCGGTTAGCTTAATGAAACCCAATTTTAGGTCTTCTTTTTCGAGGTTTTCTACCGAAGCAGCATTCGTGCTTGCCATAAGCAAAAAGGCTGCGGTAGCCGCCAATATGGTCGGTCGTCGTTTAGCGTTGGATACTAAGTTTGAGTTCATGATCGGTTCCGCAAATATAAAATTCAGGCAAAAAAAAGGCGTCTGCCATGCGATACGAGGGGTTATCGCATGAGAGACGCCTTTGTCCGGTTTGCTCGACAGTGAGCTTGTCAGTTACTCCGTCGTTGGAGATTTATTAATATTTAAGCAAATGGAATGCCAATAGTGAGATGGTTTCGGAATAGTAATTAATAATTCAATAATAACAATAGGCTATGGTTGGATTGGATTTGAGGAGGGAGTAAGGGCGGTTTTCCCCTGGGCAAGCGATGACATGATTTAGTGCAGCGATATTCATTGCCAGGGTAGTACGGCACCAAATGTGTGCGTTGACGTTAGAAGAACGGTTTCGAGCAGATTATTCTCTTTTGATTGAAAAAACGTCTAAGAACAAAAGGTAAGGGATGCGTCTACCGAGGACCGCCGTTCACCCAGCACCTAAATTATTCCAGATAGTTAATCATAGCCAATGGGCTATGGAATTTAGGTGCTGGGTAAACTCATCCATGGGAGCTTGACGGCAGCAATCGAACGCCAAGGATGGCGTGAATGCAGATTTTGCATGGAGCAATAATCTGCCCTGCTGCCCACATCCTCGCTAGCCACGCCCCATACCTTCATAAAGTTAGCTAATTTTTGAGTATAAAGGGAGTAAAATAACTCAGTGGAGATTCTTTGGTCCGGCTAATCTACCATAGCAATATATACACTCAGCTATTTCTAATTCAATGTCTGACTAGAGCGAAAAAATGGAATGCGGAATTCGGTACCGGCAGAAAAGATTGGGGAAACGCCAAAGTGCATTAGCGCAAATTGCTCGTGTGCCGGCTGGGTAGATAGAGATGCTCCTCTTATTATCCGATCCTTATTATATCTTTCGCATTGCAAATTTCGGCAAAGCTTAGGGGGGCATTCCAGTGCCGAATTTTGATCTATGAAGAGTATGTCGTCAAAGGTGTGTCATTATGAATCCAAACAAAAAACGTATCCTCATCGTCGGCGGCGTTGCCGGCGGAGCGACTTGCGCGGCGCGTGCGCGGAGACTTTGCGAAACCTGCGATATTGTCGTATTCGAACGAGGCCAACACGTTTCGTTCGCCAATTGCGGCCTGCCTTACTTCGTCGGTGACGTAATCGAGTCCGAAGCAAAGCTGCTAGTGGCTAGTCCGGATTTGTTTGAGCACCGTTTCAATATCGAAGTTCATACCGAAACCGAAGTCACGCGCATTAATCGGCAAGCGCGAACGATAGAAGTGCGTGATTTGAAAACGGATACGTACCGCGAAGAAGCCTATGATGCCCTGGTTTTGGCGACCGGCGCCCAGCCGATCCGTCCGCCCTTGCCGGGCATCGATCTGCCGGGTGTCTATGTCTTGCGCAATATTCCGGATAGTCGAAAGATCAAAGCCGCCACTGCTCAGGCAACGCGCGCCCTGATCGTCGGAGGTGGTTTCATCGGACTCGAAATGGCCGAAAATCTGGTGGCATTGGGACTCGATGTCACATTACTCGAATTGGCCGATCAAGTGCTGCCGCCGTTGGATGCTGAAATAGCAAGCTATGCCTCGGAGAGGCTGAGAGCCAACGGCGTCGAATTGAGACTCGGCGAGAGCGCCGTGTCTTTCGAACGGCACCCGGAACGCGGCTTGATCTTGCACACTTCGAAAGGCGCAACGCTCAACACCGATCTGGTCATCCTGGGAATCGGCGTGCGCCCCGAAGCCACGCTGGCTCGGGAGGCCGGATTGGAACTGGGCGAGCTCGGCGGAATCCGGGTCGATCCCTACATGCGGACGAACGATCCGGCGATTTGGGCGGTCGGCGATGTCGTCGAAGTCAAAAACCGGGTCACCGAGCAATGGCAACTGGTTCCGCTCGCGGGGCCTGCGAACCGGCAGGGGCGGGTTGCGGCTACGGCAATCATTCATGATTTTTCATGCGGAGAAAAAGAAGCATTGCCGCCCTTGACTTTCGATGGCGTGTTGGGAACCGCCGTATGCGAGGTTTTCGGGCTCACCGTTGCCTGCACCGGCGCCAGCGAAAAACTATTGAAGCGGCTCGGTATGGATTTCGAGAAGGTCTATTTGCATCCAGGTCACCATTCCAGTTATTTCCCTGGCGCGAAACCGATACACATCAAGTTATTGTTCTCGAAGACCGACAACAAGATTTTGGGCGCGCAAGCCGTCGGCGAGAAGGATGTCACGCGGCCGATCGACGTCATCGCGACGGCGCTGATGCAAGGAGCCACGATATTCGATCTGGAGAATCTGGAGCTTTGTTATGCGCCGCAGTTCGGCGCGGCCAAAGACCCGGTCAACGTCGCCGGCATGTTGGCCGGCAACCATCAGCGCGGCGATTTTCCTTTGGCGAACTGGGACGAGCTGGAGACAACCCCGGCCTTGTTGGTCGATGTGCGCAGCGCGGATGAATATGCCGGCGGCCATGTTCCGGCCGCGCAAAACTTACCGCTGGAATCGTTACGCGACCGGATTCAGGAGTTACCGACGGATCGTGATATCTGGTTGATCTGCGGTGTCGGGCAGCGCGCTTATTATGCGTATCGTCTTTTGACGCAAAACGGCTTGCGGGTCAAAGTATTGTCCGGCGGCATGCAGACTTATTCCGCAAGAAAGCGGGCGATGTAAGCAAGGGGATAGTTACGTTTGGAGGCAACATAGAGCCCGTTTCCGCTAAAAATAGTCGACAATATCTCGCCTCACTGATCGATCGCGAAAGCCCGACACTTGCCGTTATGCCAATAGAATCCGATAAGAAGCAAGATTTTATTGCCAACAGAATGAGGAGCAACTCATGATCGTATTCGGACCGGTACCGTCAAGACGCCTCGGGCGTAGCTTGGGAATCAATAATATACCGCCAAAACACTGCTCTTATTCGTGCTTATATTGCCAGGTAGGGCCGACAAAAGCCACGGAAATTCGGCAGCGTGCGTTTTACGAACCTGAGTATCTATTCGATGAGATCGCAAAGCATCTTGAAAAGCTTAAGCGATGCGGCGAAACGGTCGATTATCTGACTTTCGTTCCGGACGGGGAACCGACACTGGATGCCGGTCTTGGCAGAGCGATCGAATTGCTGCGTGTTCTTGATATCAAAATTGCCGTGATTTCCAATGCCTCGTTGATCAGCGAACGCCAGGTTCGTGAAAACCTCAAGTTGGCGGACTGGGTATCGTTGAAAGTGGATGCGGTCGACCGTGCTATTTGGCAATGCATCAATCGGCCGCACGAAGAACTCGATTTGGAGCTTATCTTGTCGGGAATGCTGACATTCGCCGGCGAATTCACGGGAACACTGGCGACCGAAACGATGCTGCTCGAGGGTATCAATACCGGGCAAGACTCTACGAAGCGTCTGGCGTCTTTTTTGCTGAAATTGGCGCCCGAGATAGTCTATCTCTCCATACCGACACGTCCGACCGCGGATAGCAACGTCCGCGCGGCTTGCGCGGCTTGCGCGGAGACGCTGACTCGTGTCTACCAAACCGTCAATGAGGTGATGCCTCGCGTCGAATTACTGACCGGCTATGAAGGCAATTTCTTTTCGTCGACCGGCGATTTTGTCGAGGATATCCTAGCGATTACTGCAGTGCATCCGATGCGCAAGGATGCCGTCATGAAGTTACTGGAAAAGAATCATCAGGACTGGAGGGCTGTTGAAGTTCTGTTGAGTCAAGGAAAGTTACAGGAAGTCGACTATCAAGGGTACAGTTTTTATGTAAGAAGCAGTCTTTAAATTAGGCTATGTTCGCGTTAGCAGTTGCAACGGTTCTCTTTTCTAATAAATAAATCATTTAGGCAATAGTCAATGATTGCTTTCCAATATACTGATCGTGGAAGAGGGTACGATTACTCGCCTGACAGGACGCCGTAAACCCAGCACCTAAATTCCATAGCCTATTGGCCATGATTAATTTTATAGATAATTTAGGTGTTGGGTGAATGCAGATTTTGCATTACGCCATGGATGGCGTGTATTAGGTCAATGCAGGGCAGAAAAATGCTCCTGCATTTTCTGCATTCGTTACATCCTTGTAACTCAGCAATTGCCCAGGAGCAAAAATCTGCCCTGCCGGCGACGCCTGCCAATCGAGTTATCGAATCTGCTTACCTTGCATTATAAATAGGGAAATTATTTATGACCAAATCCTTAGTGGGTCGATGCGTAAAGCCGTTGAATTTCTTTATATCGATTTGCTGCATCGTTTAAAGCACTTCTGGCCGATACTAGGTCATCGTTTTTTACCGCGCTACGTGCTTTTTTCAGTACGCTGCTGGCTCGGTTGCGTTTGACGTCCAGGGCATTGTTGGCTATGTCCTTTTGCAACTGCCGGGCGTCGCTGATTAAGTCGATCAATACGGCTTTATCTGTGTCGTTATCTAGTGCGCTTTGTGCTTCTTCGACTTTGGCCAGCGTATTTTCGATAGCGGCTTTGACGTCGGCATAGGTTGGATTGGTAACCGCAAAAGCGCTGTTCGACAAAGCACCGAGCAGGAATGGAAACAGAATTTTAGCGAATGTGTTCATAGAAAACCTCAGAAATGAAAAAACAAGATATATAGCCTGGAGATTATTAGTGGCTTCGGAAGCAAAGCGTTGAGTCAATCTCAAGGTGTGGTGATAGTCTATCTTAAAAAAGGACTAATTAGAACTAAAAAGGTTCTAACCAGAACAAATATTTAAAATCAGTTCCCTTGCTCTCATGCTAAGGATTATCGGTAATGTACTCAAATATAATTAAAATCATATGCTTGGGTAATATATCGGAGGTCGGTTAGGAGTTTTTTACGTCAGCGACTCCGATAACATTTGGGCGGCAAGACTTGCCGAAATAAACAGGTAGACTAAAACTTGGTGTTCATATAGAGGTTTTCAATAGTTTTGTATGACTGCATCGCGGCAGGTTTCATGGTGAAAGCTTGCCGGGCTTATCGTTTGGCGCTATCCTAATCGTTCTGATTAGAACTTTTTAATTGATCGCGTGACAGTCTCTTCTACATTCCCAAGCGTGTTGCGTGACTTATTACGCACACATCAAGCCTTTTTATCTTATGCGGCGGTTCATGTTCAAAAATTCGATCTGACCTTGCCCCAGTACGATGTCATCATCACCCTGGGTGGTACGGAAGGCATGACGCCTAAAAAACTGGGTGAAGAAACGCTGATCACGAAAGGCACGTTGACCGGAGTCGTCTGCCGATTGGAGGATAAAGGACTCGTTCGGCGCTGCGCTTCCGCGAAGGATGGCCGTAGCCTAATAATCAGTTTGACCGAGGCTGGAAAAGATATCTATGAACGATCTTATCCGGAACATTTACGTTACATCGGCCGTTTGTTCGACGATTATGAATCCGAAGAAATAGGGGCGCTCGAGGCTAGTCTGGTGCGCTTATACCAAGCAATCGCGGCTGCGCGGAATGAGGAAAAGGGCGCGGGTGACGATTGAAAGGATTTTAACCAAGAAAACGAATTTCACCGTGAAGAACAAGACGTTAATTCAATAACTTGTTATGCGTTTGTATGGCACTTTTTTTACCCAAGAGGATAGCGGAAATATTTAGGTAATCTCTTGAAATACTTCATTACTTTCATGTGCTTCATGATTAAGTTGCCGTAATTAGGTTTACGGTTGTTTATCTCGGTAGCTTAGGAAAACGAAACATAGCTGCCCCATTTGATTTTTCGGTTTGATGACCTTTAAGTAACAATCGCTATAAACTTTTCATCATTATCAACAATCGCTAAACTATGCTTTTTTTCAAGAGCGCTCCGGCTCTTAATATTTCGATAAATGACAACCGACAATAATGTGACGACTCTTTTTCCCCTGCCGCAAAACCACCCGCAGCGTTTCGTATTGCACAACGAAGTTCATGCCCGCGCATCTTTGAATCTCGAATTGCCGATCAGGGCCAGTCATCTGGCCTTGTTGTTGACGAGCGATGAAAAACAGCGCGAACGCGATCATCTGAGCAAGCTCTGCGAGCGGTATGGCAAGCCCTGTCCCGAAAAAGATGCTAGCCATTTGAGTGAAACCTTCGATACGTTCGAGATCCGGTGGGAGCAGCATAGTGAATTCAGCACCTACACGTTTTACGTAGCGAATACGCCGGCCGATCCGTTTTCCGACCCTGCGTTGAAAAAAGTGCCGGTCGATTGGCTTTCCGAATTGCCGGGTCAATTGATGGTTGCCGCGCATGCCGCAATCCAACCCGCGGCTGTCGTCAAGAACGGCGACGGTCTCGATATGGCCGCGATTTCCGCCTGTTTCGCGAACAATCCGGTCGTCGGTTCCAGCGTGACCGGCGGGGACGCCCAGGTATTCACCGATTTTAGGGTGCATGTCGACGGATTCAGCCGTTTTCTGATCGTCGACCACAATTTGCGCTCAGCGCAGGCAGGGCGATTGCTGCATCGTCTGTTCGAAATCGAAGTCTACCGAGTGATGGCACTGCTGGCATTCCCAATTGCGAAAAAGCTCGCCCCGGAACTGAGACGGGCCAACCAAAAGCTTTATACAATCACGAATGCGATGGCGCAATCGGACAACAGCAAAGACGCAGGTCTGTTGGACGAATTGACGACGTTAGCTGCCGAAATCGAAAACCATATTTCGACGCATCTGTTTCGCTTCACGGCCGCAAGCGCTTACTATCAGCTCGTCGGTCAGCGCCTCGAAGATTTACGCGAAGTCCGGATTCAAGGCATACAGACGCTCGGTGAATTCATTCGGAGGCGCATGGAACCGGCGATGAGCACTTGCTATTCGACCTCCAAACGCTTCACGTCCCTGTCCGAAAGAGTCGGCAATGCGAGCCAATTACTGCGAACCCGCGTCGATATAGTGATCGAACGACAGAACCAAGGCTTGCTAACCTCGATGGCGCGCCGCGCGAAAATGCAGTTCAAGATGCAGCAGACCGTCGAAGGCATTTCGATCGTCGCGATCACCTATTACGCGACAGGACTGATCGGCTCGGTATCCAAGGCGCTACGTGCGGCCGGTTGGCCGGTTAATCCGGAGCTGGCAGTAGGCGCGGCGATTCCGTTCGTGATGATAGCGGTCGCATTGGGCCTGAAACGGATTCACAAGATGATCGAAAAAACGAGCGAGGAATGAAGCCGAGTAGGTCGGGTTAGCGATAGCTAATCTTCTACATTTTAAGGCGTTCCATTTTTAATTGTTGGTTTTGGAAATGCTTTTGCCTGAAATTCCGGTTTCCCGAGGCCAGCAAACCAAAGTTTGCGAATCAATCGTTCCTAAACTAAGGACTGAACAACAAAAAAATCCAAATTTGGAGACAGGGGCGCGTTTTCGATTCGGCTATGTAATTTGTTAGTTGAATAGAGGCCGTTGGAGTGGGGAAATTAAACCTGACCTTGTGGTGTATCCCCACAAAATAGCCAAATAAAACAATTTGCTATGGCTGAAAATTGATAAATATATTGATTTTTTTCATCGTTCCTACGCTCTGCGTGGGAACGAGCGGTTTGTGGAGTTACCTCAGACCCCTTTCTCGTACAAATGGGCAGTAAGGGCTCGTATAACAAATTTTTTCAACAGCGGAATTTCTTCTATGCTCCATTGCTGTCGGTGAGATTGCCCGTTAATAAGTGATTTCCTTCAACGTGTCACCGAAGCCGAACTGCAGCAGGTCGAATCAATAGCTTATGACCGACTTGCTCCTAGCCAACTCGGCAAGCCTAATGTGAGCGCTGGCCAATAAGTGATGATCAGTACGGCCAACAGCAGAATGAAGAAAAAGGGCAATGTAGCCTGGTATAGCTGTAGTAACGGACGCTGGAATCGGTAACTGGCGATAAACAGGTTCATGCCCACCGGTGGCGTGAAGTAGCCGATTTGCATATTCGCCAGAAAGATAATGCCCAAATGCACCGGATCTACGCCATAACCGACTGCGATCGGCAGCAGTAACGGAATCATGATGACCAACGCTGCGAAGATGTCGAGCATCATGCCCAAGACTAGCAAAAACACGTTCAGCGCGATGAGAAAGGTCAATCGGCTCGAAATATGATCGTGAACGAATTCGAACAAACGCCCCGGCACATCGGCATCGATCATCACATTCGTCGAGGCCAGCGAAACGCCTAAAATCACCAGAATGCCTCCGACCATGACCATTGCGCTCCGCATCACCTCGGGCAATTGGCTAAGACTGATTTCGCGGTGAATCAAGACTTCGACGATCAGTACATAGACCGTGGTGACTGCGGCCGCTTCCGATACCGCGAAATAGCCGCTGTAGATACCTCCAAGAACGATAAACGGCAGCGGCAGTTCCCAGCGCGATTCGCGTAAAGCCTGCCAAGCTTCGTTTACGGTGAATCGGGTTAGTCCTATTTTGCGGTTACGCCAATAACTCCAAGCCGACAACATGATTAGCATCAGTAGGCCCGGCATGACGCCGGCCAAAAACAACTCATCGATCGTAAACGGCCGGCCCACGCTCATTTGCTGGGCGATAACACCGTACAATATCAGCGGTAATGAAGGGGCGAACAGTAAACCCAGACTGCCGGATGTCGTCACCAAGCCGAGGCTGAAATTTTCACGGTAACCGGCTTTAATCAAGGCCGGATAAAGTAAGGCGCCCAATGCGACGATCGTGACGCCCGAAGCGCCGGTAAACGCCGTCAACAATGCACAAGCCGTTAATGAAACCATGGCCAGGCCGCCGGGCAACCAGCCCAGCAGCGCTTGTGTCAGGCGCATAAGCCTTGCCGGTGCTTGGCTTTCACTTAATAAATAACCGGCAAACGTAAACAACGGAATCGCCAGCAATATCGACATATCGGCCAATCGGTAAAACTCGATCGCCACGACCATTAAGTCGATTTCGTTATGATAAAAACCGAATAGGGCGCTGGCGGCAATAATCGCGAATAATGGAGTGCCCAATAGTGCCAAAATAATTAGCGCAACTACGATGAGCATTAGGGCGCCTCTCTATCCATCAAGACCGAAATTCCATGCAACACAAAGCGCAGACTCATTATGCCGAAGCCGAATGGGATAATGAGTTGGCAAATCCACACAGGAACCGAGGCAAATGCCGTAGTCGCATCTTGATAGTCCATCAACGTCAAACGTGCGCCTTGCCAAGCCAACAGAGCGCAAATGATAGCGGTAAACCAGTGGCTGAGGAGTAGAGCGGGTATTTTTAGAAAGCGAGGAAGGAATTTGCTAAGGACATCGATACTGATATGGTTATTATCGCGGGTTGCGGCCATTGCCCCGAGCAGCGCGATCCATAGCACCAGGATACGCAGCAGCGGGTCGGCCCAGTCCAAGCCGGCGCCCCAAACGTTTCGGAGCACGACTTGACCGATGGCCAGCAGAATCATTGCGGCGAGCACCAACGCCAAAATGCCGTCTTCTAGCCGTCTTAAACCGTTGGTGAGACGCCGACACATGGAGCTAGTGGACTGAGCCTTGGCGAAAATCGTTCAGATGCCGTCTTAAGGTCTCGATGATCGATTGGCTGAGAATGCCTTCCCGTTCCATTTTCGATTTGGTATCTTCGAGCATCGCTTGCCAGTTTTTTCGATCGTTTTCATCGGTTGCGACAAATTGTATGCCTTGGTTGCGTAAAACCCTGAGCGCTTCGGTATTATCTCGGCGATTAATGCTGTTGAACTCTTTATAAACCGCGCCGATCACCTCGCGAACGATTTGTTGATCGCCGGGCCTTAATCGTGAGAAGGCTCGGGCTTGAACGATCATCGTGCCGTACAAATAAGCCAGCGGTTCATCGGTGACGAATTTGACGCGGGCGTGCCATTGCAGCGCGATCGCGCCCATCGGTGAGGTTGCGACCGTATTGATCAGGCCGGTTTGCAATGCGGTCATTACATCGGTTAACGGCAGCGATATCGGCGATACGCCGATGGTTTGAAAGGCGCTCCGGCTGATGTAATCGCCTTCCGGAACCCATATCTTTTGTCCTTTTAGGTCATCGACCCGCGACACCGGTTTGTCCGACATCAAATAAGCAAAACCGCCTTCGCTCAGGCCGAAGCTGATAAAGCCGTTTTGCTCGAGACCTTTGATGATCAAATCGTCCATGCGCGAGCGCACATAATCGACTTCGTCGAAAGAACGAAAAATCAACGGCAAGCTATACACCTGAGAATCCGGGTAAATGTCCTTCAAGCCGCCGCCTGGAAAAATACCGCCTTGTAATTGATTGACATTGATTTTACGCATCACGCTGGCATCATTGCCCATGATGCCGCCCGGATAAAAACGAAAGGTGACGCGGCCATTCGTGCGCCGTTTGATTTCGTCGGCCGCCTCGCGCATTTTTTCCATCCAGACCGTACCGTCCGGCGAAGCCGTTGCGATTTTGAGCATTTGCGATAGGGCCTGAGGCGAAAAAACCATCAGGCACATTAAAAACAGAGTCGCGATTAAATGATGCATAGTTTACTCATGGAAGTAGCTGTCGGATTCATCCAATAATAGTTGGGCTTCTTGTTGCGCGATCGTATTGGAAAGGGATAAGCCAGGCACATTCGGATCGGCCTGCAGTACTTCGCGCAACAAACGGTCGTGCATTTCACGGTCATACAGCATCCGTGCATAATTGCGCGCCAAGGCGACCTTGACGGCCAGGTCGTTGCCGCGCGACAGTTCAATCGCGCTCTCGAAATGGCTTCTAGCGGTTTCCGGATTGCCGCCCAAAGCCGGCGATAATTGCGAGCGGAGCAGTCCCAGATAGTAATGCGCCCGTCCGGAATCGAAGGACTCGTCTAATTCGAGGATTCTCTCGAACAACGATTCGATTTTCGGGCGGTCGGCAATCGCATTCCAGTCGCGGCTGTGAGCTTGCAACCACGCAGCCCAAGCCAAACCGTAAGTATAGAGTTCATTCAAGGCCGCGCGATCGGCATTTTGCAAAGCCGGTGCAAAAGCGTCATGCGGCAATTGGTCGATATGGCATAGGGATGGCCGTTCCAAACACAGAGCTCGTTCGGCGTAAGCGCGCGCTTTTTCTGAAAGCTTGCCGGAACGAACAGGGTCTTTCACCAGTGCCGAAGCATAAAAAGCATAGACTTTAGCACCTGAAATCAGCAAGTCTGTATTTTCCGGTTGTTGTTCGATCAAACCGTCGGTCATCAATAGATAAGCCGGCAAGCCTTCGCGCACGATCTCGATGTCGTTTTGATTGAGAATAGCATCGGACAAAGAATCGGAAAGGTTTTGCAGAGACGCGCTCACGCAACCAGTTAAAAATGCCGATAAAACCGGGAATAAAATAAATCGGGTTAATTTCAATTGGACCACAAGATTTTTCCGATCGATTTGAGTTTAGGACGCCCATTATACCTTTCCTAGCGGGTGACGTAATAACCGCCATGCAGTGTTGAGTATAAATGTCACACTGGACTCTTGCTAAGTTTGAGTTTCACTTTTGACACCGTCTGCAAAAAACCGTGCTTCTATTGGCGATGCGGATTTCGGTGAGCGGCGTCAAGCAGGTGCGGCAGGGGGCTCCGGCTCTTCCGTAGACCTGTAATTGTTGTTTGAAATAACCCGGCTTTCCGGTTTCGTTGACGAAGTCTCTCAGCGTCGTGCCTCCTTGTTCAATGGCGCTGCTCAAAACGTTGCGGATACAGTCGGCGAGCGTTCGGTAACGGGCAAGCGATATGAGGCCGGCCGCGCGGGTCGGTTTGATGCCGGCCATGAACAAGGCTTCGTTGGCATAGATATTACCGACGCCGACCACGATATGGCTGTCCATGATGAACGATTTGACCGCAAGCCCCCTTTTTTTAGACAACCGGTAAAGATAGTCGCCGTTAAAATCGGTTAGCAGGGGTTCGGGGCCGAGTTCTTTTAACAAAGGATGCTCGGTAATCGCTTCGGAAGTCCACAGTACCGCGCCGAAGCGTCTCGGGTCGTTGAAACGCAGTATCGTTGTATCGGAAAATACCCAGTCGATATGATCGTGTTTCTTGATTTCTTGTTCGCGGTTGACGATGCGTAGACTTCCCGACATACCCAAATGAATGATCAGCACGCCTTTTTCGGTGTGCAGTAATAAATATTTCGCCCGCCGGTCGACTCGTTCGATGCGTAGTCCGTTCAATAGTTGATCTAAACGGTCCGGCACCGGCCAGCGCAGGCTAGCTTGGCGCACCACCGTTTCTTGGATGATCCGGCCTTCGATATGAGGCTTGATGCCTCGGCAGGTTGTTTCGACTTCAGGTAATTCAGGCATTATAAATTTGTCGCATTAAATCCAGTGTAGCAATCGGCTTTTTCTCAACGTCGCCTACGTCGGTACCAAATCAACCAGCCGGTTATCAACAATACTAACGGAATAATCAACAGAAAGCCGAAGCCCATCAGGGTGACCGATAGCGGTGTCAGCTGTAGATGCCGATCCGGAGCGGATTTGACCGGAATTGCGACATAGCGATCATCGCGGAGCAGCCAATTGATCATTCTTAGGCCCAGCTCAAGGTTGCCGACATTGCCAAGGTAGGCATCGGCGAGAAAATCGCCGTCGCCGACTACAATTATGCGTTGTTCAGTCGTTTCGTCGATTTGGCGGGTCAAGGCGTAAGCCAGGTTTAACGGGCCTTCGCGTTCTTCCATGTCCGCATCGAATTGAGCCGTGGCTCCGGTTTCCATCCATGATTTGTCGGAGCTTTTTATTAAAACCGTGCTGACGAATGAGCTTTCCTCGCGGCTTTGCAGCGCCGCCGCGGCTGGAAATAGCGTCATTGTCTGTAGATTTTGCGTGATCGGATGACCGGGGTATTTAGGCACTACAACGAAACTCGGATCGTCTATGCCGTAGAGCCCGGCGCTCATATCGACGATCGAGCCAGGCAAGCGGTCGATCCCTAGATAATCATCCAGGCCGCCCGGAATCAGGCTGTCGGGATCGGCCAGCCATAATAAATGGCCGCCTTGTTCGAGATAGTCTTGCAAAATGCTTATTTCTCCGGGCAACAAGTCGACGCGCGGGCCGGCGATGACCAATAAGTCCGAATTATCCGGAATAGCCGGGATTTCGGCCCAGTTTAGCGTTTGCGCTTTGATGTTGCGTTGCGCCAGCTCTTCGCCGAAGCGACTCAGGTCGAAATTGGCTTGCCCTTCGGGAGATCTTTCGCCATGACCGGTCAGAAAACTGATCCAACGGACATTAGCGCTGGTCAATTGTCGCAAGGCATTGGTAAGTGTCGACTCGTCCAGAAAATTGATACGTTCGGTGCGGCCTAGATAATTGACAAAGATGGCGCCCGAGGCGCCGATTTCCAGTTTCCGCGTTTTTTCCGGCGTCGAATCGGGATCGATGAAAGTCAATTCGATATCGGGCTTGTGGAACTTAAAGCGATCGATCAATTGCTTGATTTGGGATCTGAGCGCCGGATCTTTTTTGATATAAGCCGTCACGACAATTTTATCAAGCAACGAATTTAAGACATTTTGACTAACCGAAGATAGGGTATTGCGCGATTCGGCGCTGATATCAAATTGGACCGGGCGCAGGGTGCTCAACCATGTCAAACCGAAAAGAATGCTAAGCCAAAGTGTGGTATGGAGCAGGCTTTTGATGCGAAGTTGCCGGTGAATATGGCGCGAAATTTTCATTTTTGCAGCCGGTCGTTATCGAGGTTACGAATGCTGAGGATCAGAAAAGTCGAGATAAATAACGCGAAATAGATTAGGTCGACGGTGTTGATCAACCCGCTTTGCAGGTTTTGAAAATGCTTAAGCAAGGATAGGTATTCGAATAATTCGCTTTTATTGTCGCGAAGCCCGGTCGACCAGTCCACAATCCATAAGAGCATTAACAGCCCGAATGCGCCCATCGCGGCAACGGTCGGATGTCCCGCGAGACACGACATGAATAGGCCGACCGAGCTGAAGGCGGCCAGCATCAACAGCAACGCCAGCATATTCGCCAGTAGTTTGCCGAAATCGAGCGTACCGCCAGCGAGCAGCGATAGGGGCATTAGCGTGATCAACAAGAGCACGGTTAGCATTAAGCCTAAAATACCCAGATATTTGCCGATGACGATTTCTGTACTCGATACCGGCGCCGAAAGTAACAGGGCCAGGGTTTTATTGCGCCGTTCTTCGCAAATAAGACGCATCGTCAACATCGGCGTTACCAGCATAAAGATAATCGCGGCATTGCCGTACAGGGGGGCGGCGATGACATCGGTCAAGCCGGGCGCATTATCCAAGCCTTCGAGTTGAGGTTGGAGGATGATGAAGGTTTCGACTTGGGTGAGAAACAAGTAGGCTAGGATAAATTGTAAAATCGCAAGTATGGACCAGGCCAACGGCGATAAAAACAGGCTTTTGAATTCGCGTAAGGCTATTGTTGTAATCATTATTAACGATGGTGTATTAGGCCAAAATTTAAATTCATGCGGACGACAGTGTAAGCGCAAATGTGTCGAGAGACAATTTTAAACCCTGTGTTATACCCATCGCAGATCAAAATGCGGCCCCGGGGTGTCCATCAAAGGACGCCGTGAATACATCCCTGTAGTCTCTATGCCAGCTCCATGCTGGCAAAACCTTAGCCGCATAGCCCGTCGCCTCCTCAGGCACTGCCGAAATTTGAAGTGCGAAAGTTATATTAAATCGTGATTTACCAAAACCAATTTTAACCCCAGTCTTTTGGTTTAGGAACTGCTGATGATTTGCTGGTGCGGAATAATTTCTATAAAGCTGCTCAGGTAACGCACGCGAACAGTTAATACCGGTATTTGGCTAAAAAGTAATCGATCACGTTATTGATTGATTTTAATAAAGTCGCATTTTTGCTGAACCAACGGTGCGCTACCTTGGGTCCCTATGCCTCGCGAAATCAGTTTAATCACGCGGTCATCTTGGTTGTAAGCCACATGAGCTTCAACGGGGTTAGCAAAATCGCTGATTCCAAAAGCATTGATGACGTTGGTGACATTGATATTGATATTGGTGATCGTGGGACATAATCGAGAATCAAGATATTTGTCAGCAAAGCCTTTTGGAATCGAATAACTCAGCAGATCGTTCGGATCGCTGAATGCATAACTGAAATAAATCAATTGAGGAAATGGTTCATCTGTGGCTATTAGTCCTGAAAATGTGGCCAGACCCAGTAACTGAAGCAAGCGAAACAGAATCGCCCAAATGAAACCAAGCAACAGGTAGACACAGAAAGCACCCACCAAAGAATTAAAGTCCACGCGATGCAGGACAAAGACATGACGACCGGCAATCCATGCACTAATACCGGCAAATATCAGCATCAAAAACAGGCCCGCGATTTCTAAGGCTTGATTGGTAAACCCAACAATGCTGCCGCCGGAGATAAACGAAATTGCCAATGCCAGACTAAAGCCTGTGTAAAAAAAGCTGCGTGTTCCCGACAGGCTCCAAACCGCAATCAACATGAAGGCATTGAACATCAATGTTAATGAATAACGACCGACCACAGGCAAACAATGCACGTAAGGAACGGTCAAAAGCATTAGCAGCAACCCGGCGAACAAATAAAAAAAGTTGCCGCTACGGCAACTTTCTGGTTTGCCCTCGTGTTTATTTTGCGGCTGGTTGGGAAGTGCCATTAGCCAACCAGAATTCGGCCCGTTCAATGCGCGGTTTTACTTTTTCTTTTCCGAGTTGTATCCAACCATCGGTAAGACCTGCCAATGCAGGGTTCGACAAGCAGGCAGCCAAAATCAAAACAATGTACTTAAACCTTTTCATACTTACCTCTAAGATTGACATTATTCAAGCGCGCTCAAAACCGAGTTCGCGAAGATCGATTGCTGATTTGATTATGTCATGAAAGCCGGAATGAAAAACAACCAAGGTACCCAAAATGGGTAGCCTAGGTTATGCGGACAAATTATTTTAAGCTATGCTTTATACGACTAGTGAGATGAGTAGCCATGCCAACCAACCATCAAATGTCACCGGAACAAGTCCGCCAGCTCAACCACTTGCTCAACGAATTCATCCTGTGGCATTTGAGTCGCGTGCGGGTGCGTTTTGACGGCGATCTGGATTGCGCGTTGGTTTTGGGCGAGATTGCTCATTACAATGTGCAAAAAATTATTTCGCGTCATCGTGCGCCAGACGCCACGATGAACCAGGCATTGCAGCAAAGCCAAACGGCGCAACGCTATTCTGAAGTCCAGGACATCGGCGAATTGATCAAGCCATGCAATGCGTTATCGATCAGCGCCAGTACCGGCATTCCGCGTGAAACCGTGCGCAGGAAAATTCAATGGCTGCGCGATCGCGGTTGGATTGAAAAAGACGGCAAGGGCCTTCTGGTCGTTACGCCGTTGCCGGCAGAAGCGTTCAAGGAATTCAACCAAGAAACCTTAACCGAGTTTTTTATCCTTAACCAACGCATACACTCGGTGTTGCAACACGAATGAGTGCCATGAAACACTTGACGCCTCCGCGCGTTTCAATATCGGAATTTTCCATGCACCATCATTGCCGACCTTCGACTCTCGCCGCCCTGTTGCTGATCATAATCGCTGGTGGTTGCGATCGCAGTCTACCCGAATCAGCCGCCCTGCCCGCGCCGGTAGTCGAAATCATGGCGGTTGAAACCAGCGATATTCCGATTTATCACGAATGGATTGGCACGTTGGATGGCATGGTCAACGCGCAAATCACCGCACAGGTGTCCGGTTATTTGATCAAGCAAGTTTATCAAGAAGGTCAACGGGTCAAAAAAGGCGAGTTGCTATACGAAATTGACCCACGGGTGTTTCAGGCGATGCTCGATGGCGCGCGGAGCAACTTGGCCCGGCAAGAAGCGGTGCTGAAAACCGCTCAACTGGATGTGGCACGCGTCGAGCGCTTATTGCCGGAAAAAGCCGTGAGCGTTCGTGATCGCGACAACGCGGTAGGACGAGAAGCATCCGCGCTGGCGGAAGTCATGGCCGCGAGGGCGGCGGTCGATAACGCTCGCCTGCAACTTGAGTTTACTCGCATTACCGCACCCATCGATGGTATCGCCGGCATTTCAAAGGCGCAGATTGGCGATTTGGTTGGGCCGGGTAGTCCGCATACAGAACTCACCACAGTGTCGAAACTCGACCCGATCAAGGCCTATATTCCCCTTAGCGAACAGCAATATCTGCAATTAGCGAGGGAAAGGCAACAAACCGATCAGGCCAATGGCAATGGCGATCTGGAACTGATACTGGCCGATGGCTCGGTTTATTCGCATCCGGGCAAATTCTTTTTCGCCGACCGGCAAGTAGATGTGAAAACCGGCACAATACAGGTGGCGATTCTGTTCCCCAATCCCAATAACTTGTTGCGCCCCGGCCAATTCGCCAAGGTGCGGGCTATTGTCAAACACAAAGCCAATGCCTTGCTCGTGCCGCAGCGGGCGGTACTGGAGATGCAGGGGCGGCGGTTGCTGGCCGTCATCAAGTCCGATAACAGCGTGGAGATGCGGCCGGTCACGCTCGGTGAAACAGTCGGCAACCGTTATGTGATCGAACAAGGGCTGCAGGCCGGTGATCGGATTGTGGTGGAAGGTTTGCTCAAGGTTAGGCCCGGTATGACCGTCGATCCCAAGCCTTACCCGGCCGCTACATCTGGCGCTGCTCGGTAACCGTCATGGCAGCCTTTTTCATTCATCGTCCCATCGTCGCCATCGTAATTGCCATCCTGATGGTGATGGTGGGTCTGGTCTCGCTGAGCCAGTTGCCTATCGCCCAGTTTCCTAACATCGCTCCGCCGGAAATTCAAGTTACTACCACCTACACCGGCGCCGATGCCTTGACCGTCGAACAAGCGGTGGCAACGCCGATCGAGCAGCAAATGTCCGGCGTCGATAACATGAATTACATGTACTCCATCAACGCCAACAACGGCTCGATGTCGCTAAGGGTCAATTTCGATATTGCCACCGACCCCAACACCAACCAGATGCTGGCGCAGATGCGCAAATCGCAGGCCGAATCACAACTGCCGCAGGACGTGCGTAATTTCGGAGTCAACGTGCAAAAGTCATCGGCATCGCCTTTGTTGCTGTTTGGACTGTATTCGCCTAACGGCAGTTACGACAACGTGTTTCTGGCCAACTACGCCTATATCAACATCAACGATCAGATGACGCGGGTCAAAGGCATTGCCAGCGTCACAGTATTTGGTGCCGGTCAATACGCGATGCGTATCTGGGTTAAGCCGGATCAGCTCGCCAAGCTCAATATCACCATTCCCGAGATCGTCAGCGCAGTGCAGGCGCAAAACACCGTGAATCCGGCTGGAAAAATCGGCAGCGAGCCGGTGCCAACAGGCCAGGAATTTACCTACGCGGTGCGCGCTCAGGGACGCCTGCAATCCGAAGAAGAGTTCGGCAACATAGTGTTGCGTGCCGATTCTAGCGGGGCGATGGTGCGAGTCAAGGATGTTGCTCGCTTAGAGTTGGGCGCACAATCCTACGACATGATCGGTCGATTGAATGGTAAACCGGCGGCGCTTATCGCGCTCTATCAATTGCCCGGTTCTAACGCCATCGAAGCCGCCGAAGGCGCCAAAAAAATGATGGCGGAACTCAAAACTCGTTTTCCGGCCGATCTGGACTATATGATAGCGCTGGACACCACGCTTGCCGTCACTGAGAGCATCGATGAGATCGTCGTCACGCTGGTCGAGGCGCTGATCCTGGTGATACTGGTAGTGTTCCTGTTCCTGCAAGGCTGGCGCCCTACCTTGATTCCATTGCTGGCGGTGCCGGTGTCGCTGATCGGTACCTTCATGCTGTTTCCGCTATTGGGTTTTTCGATCAATACCTTGTCGCTGTTCGGTCTAGTTCTGGCCATCGGCCTGGTGGTGGATGACCCGATCGTAGTGGTTGAGTCGGTCGAACACTATATCGAGCAAGGTTTGACGACCAAAGACGCTACGCTGAGGACCATGCGCGAAGTCACCGGCCCGATCATCGGCACCACGCTGGCGTTGATTGCGGTGTTTTTGCCCACCATTTTCATTCCCGGCATCACCGGACGCTTGTATCAGCAATTCGCAGTGACCGTGAGCGTAGCGGTAACGATTTCGACATTCAATTCGCTGTCATTGAGTCCGGCATTGGCGGCATTGCTGCTCAAACCGCGAGTGCGGGGTAACGGCACATTGCAACGCTTTTTCGATGGATTCAATCGCGGTTTTGACCGCGCCAACCAAGGCTATGTCGGTGTCTGCCGCGCTATGATTCGCAAAGCCTTATTCAGCATGATTTTGCTGGTAGCGCTGAGTTTGCTAGCCGGCGTATTGGGTAAGGGCGTACCGATGGGCTTTTTGCCTGACGAGGACCAAGGCTATCTGTATGCAGGACTGCAACTGCCCCATGTCGCTTCCTTGCAACGCACCGACGCCGCCACGCGCAAGGTAGAGCAGATTTTGGCAAACACGCCCGGCGTTGCCGCTTATTCATCGGTAATTGGCTACAACATGCTCAGCCAGGCCCAAACCACCTACAACACGTTTTTTTTCATCACCCTGAAGCCTTGGGCCGAGCGCACGCGACCGGAGGAGCAATATGCCGAGATCAAACGGCATCTGACGTACGAACTGTCGCAAGTCACCGAAGGCGTGGGGTTTGCGTTCCCGCCGCCGGCGATTCCGGGCGTGGGCACGTCGGGCGGCGTGACCCTGGTGTTGCAAGATCGGGCTGGCAACGACTTAAGCTATCTCACGCAAAACATCGATAAATTCATCGAGGTGGCGCGGCAGCGGCCGGAAATCGGTAATATTTTTTCCACCGGATTGCCGTCGGTGCCGCAAATTTTCGTCGATGTCGATCGCGACAAGGTCTTGAAACATGGCGTCAATCTTGCTGATGTCTATAAAACCCTGCAAGCCTATATGGGCAGCGGCTTCATAAATTACTTCAACCGCTTCGGCAGGCAGTGGCAAGTCTATGTGCAGGCGGAAGGGGAATACCGGCGAGATGCCAAGGCACTCGGTCAGTTTTATGTACGCAACGACGAAGGCGGCAGCGTGCCATTGACCGCTCTGACCAGCGTGAGCAAAAGCGAAGGGCCCGAGTTCACGATGCGTTTCAACCAATTCCGCAGCCAACAACTGAGTGTCGCGGCCAAACCCGGCTACAGCTCTGCCCAGGTCATGCAGGCGCTGGAGGCGGTTTTCGCCGAAACCATGCCCAGCGACATGGGTTACGACTATCTGGGGATGAGTTTTCAGGAAAAACAAGCGCAACAAGGCATTTCGCCCACTGCGGTCTTTGCCTTTGCGCTGTTTTGCGTGTTCCTGATTCTGGCGGCGCTGTATGAAAGCTGGAGCCTGCCATTGAGTGTACTGCTGGCGACACCGATTGCCGTGCTGGGTGCGTTTGCCGGTTTGCTAGTGGGCCAGTATGAAAACAACCTCTACGCGCAGATTGGTCTGGTGATGCTGATCGGCTTAGCCGCCAAGAACGCGATTTTGATCGTCGAATTTGCGAAACAGGCTGTCGAGGAAGGGAAATCGATTCGCGATGCTGCGTTAGAAGCCGCGCGTTTGCGTTTGCGGCCGATCATGATGACGGCGGTATCGTTCATTCTGGGTTGCGTTCCGCTGGCAATTGCCAGCGGTGCCGGCGCTTTGTCGCGGCAGGTGATGGGTTACACGGTTATCGGCGGCATGGTGGCCGCCACAGTCATCGCGATCTTCATCATCCCGGTGTTGTTTTATGTGGTCCAAACGCGAGCGCGTCGGCAAATGTCATCATCGGCAAGCGAGGCCGAACATGAATAAATATTGGCTATGCGCGGCGCTGACCGTTTTGAGTGGTTGTTTTCGAGTCGGGCCGGATTATGAAAAACCCCGTGTCGATACGCCCCGTCAATGGCGGTTTCAAATTGCCGAGGCGCAGCAAATCGCCGATCTGCCATGGTGGCGTCAGCTCAACGATCCGGTCTTGAATGACTTAGTCGAACAAGCATTGCGCAATAACCTGGATCTTAAAATTGCTATCGCTAACATCGAGCAATACCGCGGCTTGTATCGCACAACCCGCGCCAATCTGTTTCCGCAAATATCCGGTCAGGCCGGTTACGACCGTCGGCAAGCCAGTGCCGGGCAAACCGGTGCGGCCAATACCTTGTCCGACAGCGACTTTGCTCAGTTGGGCGTCAGCATGTTGTGGGAGCTCGATGTCTGGGGGCAGTTGCGGCGCGCCAAGGAAGCCGCTTTTGCCGACTTGCTTGCGCAACAATATATACGAGACGCCGTGGTCCTTACCCTGGTTAGCGCGGTCGCGCAAACGTATATTGATCTACGCGCCCTGGATGACCAACTAAGTATCACCCGCCAGACCGTGGACACTCTGACCGAGGAAAACCGTATCGCCAAAACGCGCTTTGAAGCGGGTTATGCCTCGGAGATTGAAGTCAGTCAGTCCAATTCCGAACTGGAGCGCCGCCGGGCGCAAATTCCGCTTTACGAGCAACAAATCGCGCAGACGGAACACACATTGAATTTGTTGCTGGGACAATCACCTGCCACCATTTCCCGCGGATTGTCGCTGGGTGATATGCAGATTCCCAAGGTGCCGGCAGGATTACCATCGGATTTACTATTGCGCCGACCGGATATTCAGCAAGCCGAGCAAAATCTGATTTCAGCTAACGCACGAATCGGCGTGGCACGAGGCGAATACTTTCCCAAGGTACAACTAACTGGTGATTTGGGACAAGCCAGCCTGGAAATAGCCAGCCTTTTTGCTCCGGGTGCCAACTATTGGACCATCGGCACCCGGTTGTTGGGGCCTATTTTCACTGCCGGAAAAATCGCCGGCCAGGTTCAAACCGCCGAAGCCGCGCAACAAGCAGCACTGGCCGGTTATCAAAAAGCCATATTGACCGGTTTTCGCGAGTTTGAAGATGCCTTGATCGCCCGCACGAAGTCTGATGAACGCCAGGCTATGCAAGGCCAGAGAGTCACCGCCTTAAAAAACTATCTGCATTTGTCGCATCTGCGTTTTGATGAAGGCTATACCCCTTATCTCGAAGTACTCGACGCCTTACGCCAATATTACGAAGGACAAATCGAGTGGGTGCAAGCCAAAAATGACAGATTGACTGCTGCCATTCAACTCTATCGGGCGATGGGCGGCGGTTGGTTGACTCAGGAATCGGATGACGTTCCTAAACTAGAACAAGGTATGGCTTTATTTCCGTAGAAAAGTAGGGCTATAGAAGGCCAGCATCAGTCGGAGTGTTCCAGTCGGCAAGATCGTACGCATACTTTTCATCTTGGGATTTGGCTTATGGCTGATCGGAAAAATTGCTGACATGTGCATTCAGATTCTGATGAAAAGGCTCCCCGGACATGAAAGCGCTATTTTGCTGAGTTTTAGGCTATTCGCGTTAATTGCTGTCATCGTCATCTTCGTTTTTCTCTGGTCAGAGTACACGTACCACTCACCGTTTTCACATTTTTTGGCGGCGCATTGGCGATCGGTGTCGGTTTTGGCGCCCAAAATATCATCAGCAACTTTATCAGCGGTTTGATTCTGTCGGTGGAACGTCCGATTAAGCTGGGCGATATCGTAGATGTCGAAGGAGTGCGAGTTAAGATAACTCATATCGGCGGCCGCTGTTGTCAAGTGCATCGTTTCGACGGTATCGACATGCTGATTCCGAATAGTAGATTATTGGACAAGAGTGTCACTAATAGAAAGCAACAAGCCGATCAAAGTGGAGTTTGCATCGGTAGATACCTATACATCATCTTAAAATTTGTAAATGGGAGGTTGTGAGGTGAT
The DNA here is from genome assembly GCF_050611805.1 of Methylotuvimicrobium sp. Classification (NCBI taxonomy): domain Bacteria; kingdom Pseudomonadati; phylum Pseudomonadota; class Gammaproteobacteria; order Methylococcales; family Methylococcaceae; genus Methylotuvimicrobium; species Methylotuvimicrobium sp. The sequence continues at coordinate 641 of NZ_JBNGHF010000007.1, read as the reverse complement.
CGGAAAACTTATCAAGAGTATATTGACGGCAATGGCGCTCATTGCAGCGACCTTTTGAGGGATATCGGCTCTTTATTTCGGCGATTTCTAAACGGGAGTTGTCAAATCGGTTTGTCTACAGCTTTTGGTTTGTTCGGACTGCTTACCCTAATTAGCCTGGGATTTTCGCCTTGGCGTAAACGCTATTTATACGCCTATTGGGTTGTGTTTTCATTAATTCCGATATGGTGGTTATCGATCAGTCCTTCGAATGATCGGCAATGGCAAACCGAGGTCGCGAAATTGGCATATGCCACCATCGATGACGATTAAGTCACCGTTCACAATATCCGTAATTTCGATTACCGGAGCGAATTTACTTATGTGCCAGCTTATTACAAAAAACTTCCTGATTAGCAAGATGCTTCAGCTTACCGAAGCCAAGTGTCCGAGCAGGGGCTAGTCGTAGTCGCAAAAACTAAAATATGCTGTTACCCAAGCTCCAGCTTGGGTAACCTGTTCAGGAAGCTCTAGCTTCCCGACAATCAAGAAAGATTGAACGAGCGAGTCGGCGTTGATTGAGAAAGTGCGGAGGTTGTGTCGGTCACAGGAAGCTGGAGCTTCCGGTGTGTCTTTCCCAAGCTGGAGCTTGGGAAAGAGCG